>JAFAZB010000517.1 GCA_019240015.1 Solirubrobacterales bacterium | reverse complement strand
AGTGCCTGCCGTAGTGCCTGCCGTGGTGGTTGCGCACGTAAGTGTCTCATGTGCGTTGCTGCCCGATGCCCGATGTCTCGAGGTCGTCGCGGGTTGCACGGCGCCCCAGCTTCGAGCCTGCGACCTCGACGATCGGTTCGCGGAGGTGGCGACTTTCGTCCCGATACTTGCCTCCGATCGCACGGCCAACGTGACCGGCGTTAACTATGTGATCGACGGTGGCCTGATCAAGACGACCTGAGGAGGGAAATGCCCGATCGCCGCAAGCGGCTCGCCCTAGTCGCGGCGATCATGGGCTCGTTCGTCGCCGGGCTGGACGCGACCGCGGTCAATGTCGCGCTGCCGGCGATCCGCGCTGACCTGGGCGGCGGGCTCGCCGGGCAGCAGTGGGTGTCCAACGCCTACCTGCTGGCGCTCGGCTCGCTGATCCTGGTCGGCGGGTCGCTCGGGGATGTGTTCGGAGAGCGCCGAGTGTTCTCGATCGGCGTCGCCGGATTCGGGGTGATGTCGTTGCTGTGCGCGATCGCACCAAGCATCGGCGTGCTGATCGCGTGCCGCGCACTTCAGGGCGCGTTCGGCGCGCTGCTGATGCCGAGCGCGCTGGCGGTGATCGTGGCGGCGTTTCCACGGGACGAGCGCGGGAGCGCGATCGGCTCGTGGACAGCATGGTCTGGGATCGCCACCGTGGTCGGTCCCCTGGCGGGGGGCTATCTCGTCGACGCCGTCTCGTGGCGGCTGATCTTCGCGGTCAACGTGCCGTTCGTCGTGGCCACGCTGGTACTCGTCTCGCGCGGGGTCCCGGCCCGAGAACGCGGGCTGGCGCACGCGCGGGTCGACTGGCTCGGCGCGGCGCTCACGTTCGTTGGCCTGGCCGGCCCCGTGTTGGCGCTGATCCGCCAGCCGGTCGTCGGCTGGAGTAGCCCCCAGGTGTGGATCCCCGGGCTGGGAGGACCGGCGCTGCTGGGCGTGTTTCTGATCCATGAGCGCCGTGCCCCGGCGCCGATGCTTCCGCTCGAACTGTTCAGACGGCGCAACTTCACGATCGGAAACGTGCAGACGTTCGCCATGTACGGCGGCCTGGGGATTACGTTCTTCCTACTGGTCCTCTACCTGCAGGAGGTCGCCGGCTACCGCGCCTTGCAAGCCGGGCTCGCGTTGTTGCCCTCGACGGTCGTGATGTTCCTGCTCTCGAAACGGGTGGGGCGGCTCGCGGACCGCGTCGGACCCCGGCTGTTCATGGGTCTCGGTCCGCTGACGGCGGCCGTGGGCCTGGCGCTGATGCTCCGACTGCACGCCCACGTGAGCTATCTGACCGACCTGCTTCCGGCCCTGCTGGTGTTCTCGCTCGGGCTCGCATGCACGGTCGCCCCGCTGACCGCCGCGGTGCTCTCCGATGCCGATGAGTCCGACGCGGGGATCGCATCCGGCGTGAACAACGCGATCGCGCGGGTCGCCGGCCTGCTCGCGATCGCGGCGGTCGGCGCCGTGATCTCCGCGCAGTTCAACTCGACCCTGAACCGCGACCTCGCTGGGGTCAGGCTGTCTCCCGCCGCGCAGGCCGCCATCGGGCAAGCCCGCCGCCAGACGCTCACGCGCGTTGACCCAGCACGCGCGGGGCCGCGCGTCTCGGATGCCGTTCAATCCGCGTCCGTGCACGCATTTCACGTGGGCATAGGCATCTCCACCACGCTCGTGGCCGTCGGCGGGCTGCTCGGGCTCGCAGGGATTCGCAACCCCCGGCGGGTCGTGCGCTGCGAGGACTGCCCGGGCGGCCAGCTCGCAGGCCAGCCGCTCGACGTCGGGCGCCGGCACGAGGCAACCCCAACGCCGCAGCCGGTCGTCGCGGGGGTACGGCAGAGCGCTTAGTCGTCAGGATCAGGCGCGTACGCGGTAGCGGAGGTAAACGACGCCACCCCGGAACCGGCGCTCGTCCAAGAGCTCCAGAGCTGCCCCGCTCGTCCTCCACATAGCCATCGAGCGATGCGATCGCGGAGTAGATCAGCCTGGCCACTGGACTCCTTCAACGTCGGGTTGGAAAGATCGCGATGCGATTAGTTTTCAGCACCGGACAGGTCCTAGGGATTGAAACCACAACTCCAGGAGGGTGCAGGATGAGTGCCACAGCAACCCGGATCCGCCAGATCAGCCTGGTGTGCGTTGCGACCCCCGACCAGGACCGCGCGATCGAGTTCTACGAGTCGGTCGGCTTCGAGAAGCGGACCGACATCCCGTTCGGGGGCGATTACCGCTGGGTCGAGGTCTACCCGCCCGAGGGGACGACCGGGATCGCGCTCGCGCCGCCGCGGCCGGGCCGGGAGTTCGAGCCCACCGAGACGGGAATCACCCTGACCACCGACGACATCGATGCAACCCACGCTGAACTGAAGGCCCGCGGCGTGGACGTCGACGCCGAGGTTTCGCGGATGGGCGACCCCGTGCCCCCGATGTTCTGGCTCCGCGATCCCGCCGGCCACTCGCTGATGGTGGTCGAGCAGCGCTGACCGTCACTCGCGGGAGCCAAGGGGTTGCCTCGCGAGCCGCGCCGAGTCGAGTCGCCGCCGCTCCGGTACAGGTGCTCGGCTCGGCGCGCGCCGCCGCTCCCGCTACCGGAGTCGGCGCGGGTCTGGCTCACGCGGGCGTGCAGCAGGGTGAGCATCCAGTTCGAGAACTCCTGCGTGCGCCAGATGGCCGGCAGCCGCGTGGCCGTGTCGCTGATCGACGAGCCGCCGAGCGCCTGGATGCGGGCGCCCGGCGGCCTGAGGCAACTACAGCCCGGGGAGGACCTTGGTGCCCTCGAGGCGGACTGCCTTGAGCGCGGACGGATCCAAGCCGAGGAGCTTGAGCACAGTCGGAGCGATCTGCGTCGTCTCCACGGGTCCTCCAACGACACGCGACCCGACCGCTGTGGGGGAGTACACGGTCAACGCGACGTCCCGATCCTGCGGATTGGCCCCGCCGTGCTCTGCGATCTTGCCGGTCCCGCCCGTGTAGACGACACCGTGCTGGACGACTCCCCAGATGTCGGGGTGACGCGGG
>JAFAZB010000208.1 GCA_019240015.1 Solirubrobacterales bacterium | reverse complement strand
CCTGCTCCGACAGTCCGTCGATCGGCATCTCCACGTCGGACGTGTGCGGCATCCGGAGCGTGCGGTTGCGCGAGTCAGGTCCTAGCTGCTCGGTCAGCGCCATCTGGTTCCTCCTTGGACGAGATCGGGGCGCGCATGATTGCGCAGCCGTGCGGGCGGACGCTCACCAGACCACATCGAGCCGGGGCGGCTTGCGAAACACGAGGCCCTGGGGGGCGGCGGAGCGCTGCGGGTCGAGGCGCAGGCCGGGCAGCCGGCGCAGCAGCGCGGCCAGTGCGGCTCGAGCCTCCAGTCGCGCGAGGTGGATGCCCACGCACACGTGCGGGCCCTGGGCGAACGCCAGGTGTCGCCTGCCGTTCGCGCGATCGAGCCGGAAGCGGTCGGGATCGTCGAACACGGCGGGATCACGGTTGGCGGCGGCGATCGAGACGCGCACCAGCTCGCCTCGGGCGATCGACGCTCCCGCGAGCGCCAGCTCGGCGCTCGCGTAGCGGTCGATGACCGTGGCTGCCGGTTCGAGCCGTAGCGATTCGTCGATCGCGGCGTCGAGCAATTGCGGATCGCGCCGCAGCAGCTCCAGTTGCTCGGGCAGCTCGAGCAGCTGGAGGATCGCGTTGGCGATCATGCCCTCGGTGGTCTCGATCCCGCCGAACAGCAGCACCGCGGCATTCGAGGTGATCTCCTCGTTGGTCAGCCCCGAGCGTGACGCCGCCGCGGCGAGCAGCGAAGCATTCGGATCGCCCGCGACCACGCGCTCGAGCCTCGCCCGGAGCCCCCGAACGGCCTGCTCGCCCTCGACGGTCGCGCCGGCCCCGGCGGTGATGCTGGTCACCGACCCGACGATCGCCTCATACCAGGCGAGCACCGAGGGAACCTCGCGCAGCTCCAGGCCAAGTGCGACCGCGATGATCGACCCCGCCATCGGCCCCGCGAACTCGCGCCGCAGCTCCGCGGCCCCGGCCGGCGCCAGCCGATCGAGCAGCAGCTCGGCCTGCTGTGCTGCGACCTCGGCGAACCGCGCGCGCACCTGCGCGGGGCGAAACGGCGCCACGAACGGTGCGCGGTGTTGCGCGTGGCGCAGCCCGTCGAGGCTCAGCATGCTCGGCCCGACCACCAGGGCGGTCGAGAAGCGTGGGTCGTCGACCGTGAACACCTCCGCGTCGCGCATCACCTCGAGCGCGAGGTCGTGCCTGGTCACCAGCCAGCCTTCGAGCGCGGGGACCCACGAAACCGGCTCGTGCTCGCGAAGGCGCGCCAGCGTCGGATGGGGATCCGATCGCAGCTGCTCCAGCGACAGCTTCGCGCCGAGCGGGAAGGCGGCCTCGCGCGGACTCGGGCGGTGCTCGCGTTGCACCCAGTGAGGATCTCAAGCGGCGCCCGTGGGCGGCGGCTGACACCCCAGCTCGAGCAGGTAGCGGGCGAACGTGGGCCGGTCACGCTGGGGATGGAATGGGTCGAGGCCGTCGCGGAGCAGCGCTCCCACCCGCTCGATGTCGAACAGCAGCGCGAGCTTCCCGGGCGGGTCGTCCCACTCGCCCGAGTCGTAGCGCTGCGTCCACGCCGCCAGCGCCGCGAGCGCCTCCACCTGGACCTGGTCCTCCCACCACCCCGACCTGATCGCGAGCCGGTAGCGCTCTTTCAGCGCACAGGCATCGCTCCACAGCTGCTCGAACCACAACCAGCGCTCGCGCGGGAGCAGCCCGTGCCAGGCCAACGGCCAGCTTGGGCGCTCGACGTCGTCCTGCCAGCTCATCCCTGCCGTGCGAGCCTGCGCAGCCGCCGGTCCGAGAACCACATCCGCAATCGCACCTGCGCCGGGGCGACCCGCCCATAGAGCAGCAGGGCGTGACCGTCCGGGAGCCGGCGGAGCGCCTCCGGTGCGAGCAGCGGGCGCCGTCGCCGGGCGGTCGAACGGCTGCTGCCGCCCGCTCCGGTGGTGCGGGTGAGATCGGGCGCCTCCTCCTCGCCCAGCAGCCCGGCGAAGTACCGCAGCGTCTCCAGGTCGGCGACGCCGGGGAGCAACATCCGGGCGCGATGGCTGTTGACCACCGTCTGCGCCTGCTGGCCGTAGCGGCTGCGCGCCTGCGCCAGGTCGTGGAAGATCGAGACGAGCTGGATGTTGTGGCTCGGCGCGGTCGACGCGATCTCGGCCAGATTCGGCAGCGGCGCCACGTTCCCGGCCTCGTCCAAGCACAGCAGCAGTGGCAGCGGGAGCCGCCCGCCCGCCGCCGTGGCGCGCTCATAGGCGCGGTCCACGATCGCGCACAGCAGCGCCAGGAAGATCGGCCGCAGCAGCTTGGCGGCCTTGGCGTCACCGATCAGGTACAGCGTGGCCGGCTCGCCCAATACCGCGTCGGGCGTGATCTCGCAGCCGCGCGCGGAGCTCGCCACCCGCTCGAAGCGGTACCCGCGCAGCAGCGCCTGCGCGGTCGCCTCGATCGAGGTCCGGGTCCGGTCGGCCTGGGCCTCGAACGCCCTGACCGCGTCGTACGCGGCGTGCGCTCCGGCCCGCTCGTGCTCGGTCTGAGCGCGCTCGGCGAGCCGCGTCAGCGCCTCGTGGAGCTCTCTGGAGCCCTGGCCGTAGGTCCAGCGGAGCACCTCGTCCATCGTGGCACCGGTGCGGGCGGCCGTGAACAGCAGCGGCGCCAGTCGCTGCTCGGCCGCCACGGCCCAGAAGTCGCCGCCCTCCACACCACGGCTGTCGATCTCGCCTGACGCCGCGAGCCGCCAGGCCGCCTCGAGCGCGCCGTCCCAGGTGTCGGCGCCGTGGAGCGGCGACCAAGTGTGCGAGCGCACGCCCGCCAGCCCGAACGGATCGAACACGAACACCGCCCCGAGCTCGCGACGGCGTGAAAGCGTCGCCGACAGCAGGTCGGTCTTGATCGAAGTGGCGACCGCGGGTCCCGCCCACTCGAGCAGCGCCGGGATCGCAAGGCCGGCCGACTTGCCGGACTGCGGCGGGCCAAACGCCACCAGCGCGTGCCGCCGCTCGGCCCGCAGCAGTCGCCCGCGCCGCCACCCCAGCGTCAGCCGCGCCCCGTCGCCGGCTGCCGGGCGCCGGC
>JAFAZB010000470.1 GCA_019240015.1 Solirubrobacterales bacterium | reverse complement strand
GCGGCCGCGATCACAACCCACCCCGCCGTAGCGCCGTCCCCAGCACCCGCAGCGCCGCCCGCTGCCGGCTGCCGGGCGCCGCCAGACGGGCTCCCTCTCGCTCCCGGTACCAGGCGATCGTCTCCTCGAGGCAGTCCTCGTGCGGCGAGGTCTTCCATCCAAGCTCTCGCTTTGCCTTGCGGTTGACGAATGCCCAGTTCAGCGACGCGGCTCGGATCTCGGTCGGCGTGGGCATCTCGACGCCGGGGATCCGGGTGGCCGCCGTCGCGAGCGCGAGCGCCACCTGGAGCGGGAGCTTGACCGCCGGCGGCTCCACTCCCGAGAGCCGACCCAGATCGGCGAACAGCCGGTCCAGCGTGAAGTTGCGGTTGCCGAGGATGTAGCGCTCGCCCACCTGACCGACTTCGTCGGCGAGCAGATGGCCACGCGCGACGTCCTGGACAGCGACGACGTTGAGCGTCCCGTCGACGTATGCCGGGATCTGGCGGCGCAGGAATCTGCGCACGAGTTCGGTCGAGGACCGCCCGGTGTCGCCGGGGCCCAGCACGTGCGCCGGGTTGACGATCACCAGCGGCAGCCCCCGGGACAGCAGCCGCAGCGCGACGATCTCGGCTTCGTGCTTGGAGTCGACGTAGGGGATCGCGTAACGACCCGCGTCCCACACGTGCGCCTCGTCCGCGGCGGCACCGCGCGCGGCCGGTCCCACCGCCGCCACCGACGAGGTGTACACGACTCGCTCCACGCCGGCGCGCAGCGCTTCTTCCAGCACGATCCTGGTCCCCTCCACGTTCAGCGCGAACACCTGCGCGCGGGGCATCGTCAGGTTGGTGGTCCCGGCCACATGGAACACGCGCTCGATCCCACGCATCGCCCGGCGGATCGCGCGGCGGTCGAGGATGTCCGCCTGCAGCCGCCGTAGGTCGAGCCCGTGAAGCTGATCGAGCCGGGAGCTCGGCCGCACGGTGACACTCAGCTGATCGCCTCGGTCGAGCAGCAGGCGTGCCAGCTGGGAGCCCAAGAAGCCAGTCGCGCCTGTGAGCAGCGTGCGAGGCACTACAGCGCGGGAAGTCTAAGAGGTCCCGGGAGCGGTTCGGCGGAGCGCTGGTAGGGTGCCGCGCGATGGCCGTCGCGATCGTCTCCGACACGTGCCATTACCTCCCCCGCGAGGTGGTCGCCGAGCACGGCATCCACGAGGTCAGCCTCTACGTGCACGGGCCCGAGGGCACCGTCCGGGAGAGCGAGATCTCAGACTACGACCACTTCTACGAGCAGCTGCGCAGCGCCCCGGAGCTGCCGAGTACCTCGCAGCCATCGATCGGCGACTTCCTGGCGGTCTACGAGCCGCTGCTCGACGCCGGACAGGCGATCGTCTCGATCCACCTGGCGGGCGGCATGTCGGGAACCGTCCGCTCGGCCGGGCAGGCGCGCGAGCAACTCGGGCCTCGGGCGGCGGACGTGCACGTGGTCGACTCGCAGACGGCCTGCGGCGGCGAGGGCCTGGTGGTCCTAGCCGCGGCCGCGGCGGCCCGCAACGGTGCCGACGGCGCGGCGGTCGCGGCGCGGGCGCTGCGTGCCCGCGCCGAGCTCAAGATGTGGTTTGCGATCGACACGCTCGAATACCTGCGTCGCGGCGGACGGATCGCAGGGGCCCAGGCGTGGCTCGGCTCGGCGCTGAGGATCAAGCCGATCCTGACCGTGGAGTCCGAGATCACGCCCGTCGAGCGGGTGCGGACCTCCCGGCGGGCGTTCGAGCGGATGGTCGATCTGCTACACAGCCGCGCGCAGGACGGCGCCGATGGCTGGATGGTCCAGCACATTCAGGCCCCTCGCGAGGCGGCCGAGCTGGCCGCCCGCGGAACCGAGCTGTTCGGCAAGCCGCCACGCGTCGTGTCGGAGATCGGTCCGGTGATCGGCGCCCACGTCGGGCCGGGCCTGCTCGGCGCCGGGGGGATTCCCAGCTCGCTTCTCTAGTCCTCGCGGCGACGCCCGAAGGCGAGCGCGCCGAGCGCGGCGATCCCGCCCCCGAGGACGAACCCCGCGATCCCGGCGCCGATCAGCACCGGCTGCTGATGGCGGCGAATCTGCGCGCGCCAGTCGGTGAGGTGCACCACCTCGACACGCAGCTTCGCGAGCGAGGTGCCGAGCTCGCGCCGATTCTGCTCGATCGAAGCGCGGATCTCGTCGGGCGTGCGCGTCGGCATCACTGATCGGCCGGCTTGGCGCTGACCGTGGCTCGGATCTTCTTGGCTTCGTCGATCGCCATCGAGGGCGTCGGGGCGCCGACCTTGAGCTTGCGCCACGCGAACAGGAATGCGAACAGCGTCAGCGCGAGCAGCGCCCCGAACGTGATCGCGAACCCGATCCAGATGTTGCCGGCGCCGCTGATCAGGATCGAGTCGAGACCCCACGCCAGCGTCAGCAAGCCGAACACGATCGCGAACACGCCGAACACCGCGCCAAGTGCGACCGCGGCCGCGCCCCGCGCGATGCTCGAGACCTTCTGCCCCACCTCCGCCTTGGCCAGCTCGATCTCCTCACGGACGAGCACGCTCATCCGCTCGGAGACCTCGGTCACCGAGGCGGCGAGGTTCTCGGCTTGTCGATTATCAGCGGCCAAGGCGCTTCAGGATCAGGGCGAGCACAAGCCCGCCGGCGAACGCCGCGCCGACCGCCAGCTCTGGCCGATCGGCGGGCAGCCCAGCGACCCCGGACGCCGTCTCGCCGCCCTGCTGCGGGTTCTCGGCCTGCTCGCTCACTCCGGCGGGTCTTCGCCAAACACGCGCATCCAGATCGTTGCGGCGAGGCGCGTGGACACGAGGCTGGTCAGGGCGCCGATCGCCGCGAGCAGCCCGGACCACAGCAACCGCTTGACCAGGGGGCTGTCAGTCATCGGGCGCCATTCAATCAGACTCCGCCGTCACCGCCGTGGCGCCTCACCGCTCGAGCCCGCGACAGATCGTCTCGACGATCAGCGTCTTGGCCCGCTCGAGCTCCTCGTGCCCCACCGGCTCGCGCTCGAAGATCCACCCCGTCAGCACCTGCTCGATCGAGCCATAGAAGGCTTGGGCGGCGA
Organism: Solirubrobacterales bacterium; assembly: GCA_019240015.1. Classification (GTDB taxonomy): domain Bacteria; phylum Actinomycetota; class Thermoleophilia; order Solirubrobacterales; family Solirubrobacteraceae; genus Palsa-465. The sequence goes on along the minus strand of JAFAZB010000470.1, from coordinate 3,203 downwards.
ACTCTGGAGTGATCTCCTCACGGAAGATCCCGGCGGCCTGCGCCCGCGCGACGATCGCCGCGATCTGCTGGTAGGCCTGGCGGATCTTCTGCAGGTGCGTGCGCCCGAACGTGTTCGCGGCGCGCGTCACCTCGACGATGATCACCTTCATCAGCTCCGGGTCGTGCCGGTAGGAGTCGACGATGAACGCGGCGATCGCGTACAGCTTCTCCCGGGGCGGGCGGCGCGAGGCGTCGGCCTGCGCGATCGCGGCGAGCATCACGTCCCAGCGCTCCAGGAACAGGGTGTCGAGGATCTCATCCTTGGAGGAGAAGTAGTGGTAGACGAGGCCGTAGGCGACGCCCGCCTCGTCGGCTATGTCCGATACCCGGCAGGTGTGAAACCCCTGCCTGGCGAACACCCGGACCGCTGCGTCGAGGATCAGCCGCCGCTTGTCGATCGCCGCGGCGCCGGTCGAGGCCATCACCCCCTCACCCGTAGACATGGGGCCTGCGATTCGCCAGCGAGGGAAGCTTGCGCCGGATCTCGCGCAGCGAGTCGAGGTCGAGCTCGGCGACGATCGCCGTCTCGGCGTCGGGGGCGCTCGCGAGCACCAACCCCCACGGGTCGACGATCAGCGAGCGCCCGCCGGAGCGATGCCCGGGCGGATGCACCCCGATCTGGTTGGGGGCGATCAGGTAGCACTGGTTCTCGATCGCACGGGCTCGGACCAGCACCTCCCAGTGGTCGCGCGTGGTCGGCAGCGTGAACGCGCTGGGAGCGACCATCACCTCGGCGCCGCGGACCGCGAGCTCGCGGTAGAGCTCGGGGAACCGCAGGTCGTAGCAGACGGTCATCCCCAGCCGCACCCCGCCCGCGAGCTCGGAGAGCACAATCTCCTCCCCCGGTTGCTCGTGGTCGGATTCCGCGTAGCGCACGCCTTCGATCTCGACGTCGAACATGTGGATCTTGCGGTAGACCGCGCGCTGCTCTCCGTCGGGGCCGATGTGCACGCTCGTGTTCGCGTGCTTCTCGGCACCGCCGGCGCGCTCCACGATCGAGCCCGCCACCAGATCGATGCCCAGCTCACGGGCGATCGATCCGGCCCAAGCCAGACAGCGTCCATCGAGCGGCTCCGCGCCGCGCGCCAGCTGCTCACCGGTGCCGAGCAGGTTCCACTTCTCGGGTAGCACCACCAGCGAGGCTCCGAGCGCGACTGCCTCGCGAACGAGCCGGTCGGCGGTGGCAAGATTGCGATCGGTGTCCTCGGTCGAGTTCAGCTGAATGGCGCCGGCCCGCAAAATGTGTCCTCCTGATTGACCCGTCAGTCAAGCATAGCGGTGGCCCTCTCGTGCCTTCCCTACCGGGGCAGTTTCGGAGAACCCCGTCCGCCGGCGCTCGGCGCCCTGGCGCTGCCGCCGGCGCCGATGCCGGCGCGTCTCGGACTGCGACCGCTCAAGGCCTGGCGCTACGTGGGCGTGTTCGCCCCCGAACTGATGCTGTGCCTGGCCGCCGTCCGGATCGGGCCCGCGCGGCAGGCCTTCTGGGCCGTGTGGGATCGCGCCGGACGGACCCTGCGCGAGCGCACGGTGCTTGGACACGGCCGCGTGCGGCTCGGCGCCGGTCGGGCGGTGGTGCTCGACCGCGACGTGCAGCTCGACCTCTCGCTCGAGGAGACGCCCGGGATCGAGTCGATCTGCCAAAGCGGGGCGGGGTATGCATGGACGCGCAAGCAAGGCGGCGTACGCGCCCACGGCACCGTGGCGATCGGCGGCGAGCCACGCCCGCTCGAGGCGCGTGCCGTGATCGACGACACCGCCGCCTATTACGAGCGACACACCGCCTGGCGCTGGTCAGCCGGGGTGGGGATCGCGCACGACGAGCAGCCCGTCGCGTGGAATCTAGTCGCGGGCGTCAACGACCCGGCGAGCGGGAGCGAGCGCACCGTGTGGGTCGGCGCGGAGTGCTTCGAGCCGCCGCGATCGCGCTTCGCGGCCGACCTGTCGGCCGTCGATGGGCTGCGGTTCAGCCCTGAGGCAGTCCGCGAGCGGCGCGAGAACCTGTTGCTTCTCCGAAGCTCATATCGCCAGCCGTTTGGAACCTTCATCGGGGAGCTGCCAGGGGGGCCGGGCCTGGAGCGGGGGTTCGGCGTGATGGAGGCACACGAGGTGTGGTGGTAGCCGACCGCTCAGCGGGTGGGCTCGAGCCCCAGTAGTGCCCGCGCCTCCTGGACGCTCGCGGCACGCCGCCCCAGGTCCTCGGTCAGCTGGCGGGCGGTGGCGACGAGCTCGCCGTTGGAGCGGGCCATGGTTCCGTCTGGCAGGTAGAAGTTGTCCTCGAGCCCGACCCGGACCGAGCCGCCGAGCGTCAGCGCGGCGCCCACCAGCATCCATTGCTCTCGGCCGATCCCGATCACGCCCCAGTGGTGGCTTCCGGATGGCAGGTTGTCGGCCATCGCCGCGAGATTGCGCGCGGTCGCCGGGGCCCCGCCCACCACTCCCATCACGAAATCGGCGTGTAGCGGCGGCTCCAGGAGACCCATGTCCAGCAACGGCTCGAGCGAGCCGACTTGGCCCAGATCGAAGCACTCGTGCTCGGGTTTGATGCCCAGCCTGCGCATCGCTCCGAGCAGCTCGATGATCTCCTCGAACGGATTGGCGAACACGAATTTGAACACGAAGTCCTTGCGCGTGCGCGAGTACTTGGCGTAGTTCATCGAGCCCATGTTGAGCGCGGCGACGGCGGGGCGCCCCGCCTCGAGGTATGCGATCCGCTTGGCGAGTGCAACCCCGACGGTGCCGGTCGAGAAGTTGATGATCGCGGCTTCGCCGATCTCGGCGGCGATCGCGTCGCGGATCGCCACGAAGTCCTCCACCTCATGGGAGGGCGTCCCGTCGGGCCTGCGCGCGTGGATGTGGATCTGGACGCCGCCCTCGTCGACGATCCGCCGCGCCTCGGCGGCGTACTCCCGCGGGGTGTAAGGGATCGCCGGACACTGCTCCCGGTTCGCGATCGCGCCCGAGATGGCGCAGGTGATGACCGCCGGGGCCCCGCTCACACGGGCATCACGCCGTTGCGCTTCCACGGCCGCGCCACCCGCTTGCCGGCGGCCATCTCCAGCGCCCGGCAGATGGTCGCCCGAGTTTCCCGCGGGTCGATCACGTCGTCGATCATGTCGTTGCCCGCCGCGACGTAGACGTCGATGATCTCGCGGAAGGAGTCGA
>JAFAZB010000443.1 GCA_019240015.1 Solirubrobacterales bacterium | reverse complement strand
CTTCGTCGAGCTGTTCGGGATGGAGGTGGAGGCGCGCGAGGAGCGCTCGGTGTTCCTGCGCGGCTGGGGCGACTACCAGCGCTACAGCCTGAAGCTGACCGAGTCCGAGCTGCCGGGCCTCGGTCATCTGGCCTTCCGCGCCTGGAGTCCGTCCGCGCTCGCGCGACGCGTCGCCGCGATCGAGCGCACCGGGCTGGGGCTGGGGTGGATCGAGGGCGATCTCGGGCATGGTCCTGCTTACCGGTTCACCGACCCCGACGGTCATCCGCTGGAGCTGTACTACGAGAGCGAGCGCTATGAGCCTCCGCCCGAACTGCGCCCGGCGCTGAAGAACGTGCCCCAGCGCTATGTCGGCCGCGGCGCCGCGGTGAAGCGGCTCGATCACGTCAACCTGCTCGCCAAGGACGTGGCCGCCAACCGGGAGTTCGCCCAGCACCAGCTCGGCTTCCGGCTCTACGAGCAGATCGTCGACGAGGATGGCGGTGAACGCGGCGCCTGGATGAGCCTCACGATCGCCGCACACGAGTTGATCTACGTCGCGGACCACGCGGGTGCCGCGGGACGCCTGCACCACTTCGCGTTCTTCGTCGACACGCGCGAGGAGGTGCTGCGCGCGGCCGATCTGTGCCTCGACGCCGCGGTGCCGATCGAGGCGGCGCCATCCAAGCACGCGATCGCCCAGGGCATGTTCCTGTACGTGTATGAGCCGGGGGGCAATCGAGTCGAGGTGACCACCGGCACGCACTTCATCTACGACCCCGCCTATCCGCCCGTGGTGTGGACCGAAGCCGAGCGTGCGCGCGGCCAGGCTTGGGGAGTGAAGACGATCGAGACGTTCCACACGTATGGCACCCCGGATGTCAGCGGGCGCGCCACCGGGCCACCGATCCCTCCCACGAGCCGGATCCCCGGGCTCCCGGACGCCACGGTTGTGTGAGCGACGACCGCCAGCAGATTCGCGACCTGGTCGAGAACTGGGCCGTGTGGCGCGACGCGGGCGACTGGGAGCGGTTCGCGACCGTGTGGCACGAGGACGGGGTCATGATGGCCACCTGGTTCCAGGGCCCGGCCCGGGAGTTCATCCGGGTCAGCCGCGAGGGATTCGAGCGCGGCGTCAGCATCCTTCACTTCCTCGGCGGCACCTCGGTCGACCTCGCCGGCGGGCGTGCGATCGCCCAGACCAAGATGACCATCTCGCAGCGGGCCGAGGTGCACGCGGTGCAGTGCGACGTGCTCTGCACGGGCCGCTTCTACGACTTCCTAGAGCGGCGCGCAGACCGGTGGGGGATCGTGCTGCGCCAGCCGATCTACGAGAAGGATCGGCTCGACCCGGTCGATCCCGCCGCACGGCTCGAGCTCGACCCGGAGCGGTTGGCGCGGTTCCCGATCGGCTACCGGCATCTCGGATACGTTCAGGAGGCCGTCGGCTTCGAGGTCAAGCGCGATATGCCGGGCCTGGTGGGCGAGGCCGTCGAGCGGCTCTACGCGCGTGGCGCGGGATGGCTGGACGGCGGGGAGCTGGGCGACCCGCTGACCGGATGAGGTCAGCCGGCAGAGGAGGCGCGAGCGCCGCCGGACCTCTGCTCGCGGTCGCGCTCGTGCTCGTGGCGATCAACCTGAGGCCGGCGGCCGCCGGGATCGGGCCGCTGATTGGCCGGATCCGTCACGACACCGGGCTCTCGGGCACCGGCGCCGGGGTGCTTGCCACGCTTCCCGTGCTGTGCTTCGGGGGTTTGGCGCCGGTGGTGCCGGCGCTGGCCCGCCGGCTCGGCGCGCACACGGCGATCGCGGTCTCGCTTTGGCTGCTGCTCACGGGGCTGTTGGTCAGGCTGGTCCCCGGGGTGGGTTTTCTGTTCCTCGGAACGATGCTCGCCGGCGCTGCGATCGCGGTCGGCAACGTGCTGATGCCGGTCCTGGTCCGGCGCGACTTTCCATCGCGGACCGGCCTGATGACGGCGCTCTACACCACCTCGCTGATCGCGTTCGCGGCGCTCGCGGCGGGCGTCTCGGTACCGGTCGGTGACGCGCTCGGGGGCGGCTGGCGACCAGCCCTCGGAATCTGGGCCGTGCCCGCGGCGCTGGCGCTGCTCGTGTGGCTCCCGCACCTGTGGCGCGCCCAGCCCGAGCCCGCGGGATCGGAACCCTCGTTCGCAGGCGCGCGGACACTGCTGGGCAGTCGGCTCGCGTGGCAGCTGACGTTGTTCTTCGGGATCCAGTCGGCCAGCTTCTATGCCACGCTGGCGTGGCTGCCGAGCGTCTTTCAGAGCCATGGCGCGAGCGCCGCGCACGCCGGACTGCTGCTCAGCCTGAGCATGGTCGTTGGGTTGGCGGGCGCGCTGACGGTGCCGACGCTGGCCACCCGGGCGCGCGATCAGCGAATGCTCGTGGTGGGCTGTGGGTCCTGCACGGCGCTCGGCTGGCTCGGAGTGTTGCTCGCGCCGAACGCGGCGCCGTACCTGTGGGTGGCCGTGCTCGGCCTCGGACAGAACGCCAGCTTCCCGCTGGCGATGACGATGGTGGTCCTGCGCGGCGGCACCGTCGCGAGCACGACCGGGCTCTCGACCCTGGTGCAGACGGTCGGCTACCTGCTCGCCGCGGTCGGACCTCTAGCGATCGGGGCGCTGCACGATCTCAGCGGGTCCTGGACGCCGGCGCTGGTCGTGCTGATCGTGGCGCTGGCGCCGCAGACGGTCGCCGGGATCGCTGCGGGACGCAACCGGTCGGTGGCGCCCCCTCGAGCGGAACCGTCGCCTGCGCTCGATGCGGGCTGAGCGAACCGCCCGGCCGGCTCGCCGGCTGGTGGTGATGCTCGGCGCGCTCTCGGCGTTCGGACCGCTGTCGATGGACATGTACCTGCCGGGGCTGCCGGCGCTGACGCGCGAGCTCGGCAGCTCGGCGTCGATCGGCCAGCTGACCCTGACCGGCTGCATGCTGGGGATCGCCGCCGGGCAGCTGATCGTCGGCCCGCTGAGCGACGCGCTCGGCAGGCGCCGTCCGCTGGTAGCGGGCTTGGTGGGATACGTCGTTGCTTCTGCGGCATGCGCGCTGGCGCCCTCGATGGGAGCGCTGATCGCGCTGCGGGTGATCCAGGGGATCGCGGGCGGAGCCGGGGTCGTGATCGCCAGGGCGATCGTGCGGGATCTGTACGGTGGCGCGCTCGCCGCGCGGGTGTTCGCGTTGCTGATGATGGTGACCGGCGTAGCGCCGGTGCTGGCGCCGCTGGTCGGCGGCCAGGTGCTGGCGTTCACCTCGTGGCGGGGGATCTTCGTCCTGCTGGCGGCGATCGGCGTGCCGCTGCTGATCGCGAGCCTGCTTGTGCTGCCCGAGACGCTGGCGCCCGACCGCCGTCACGGGGGCGGCCTGGTGATCACGCTGCGGACCTTCCGCCGGCTGCTGGGCGACCGCGGCTTCAGTCCTCATGCGGTGTCGTTCTCGCTCTCGTTCGCGGCGATGTTCGCGTACATCGCCGGCTCCTCGTTCGTGCTCGAGAACGTCTATGGAACCTCCGCCCAGCTGTTCAGCGTGGTGTTCGCCGTCAACTCCGCTGCGCTGGTGACGATGTCGCAGCTGGGAGGCCGGGTGGTGGAGCGGGTCGGCTCGGGCTACCTGCTGCGGCGTGGGCTGATCGGCACCGCGGCGGCCTGCGTCCTCGCACTGCTTGCCACGATCGTGCACGCGGGGCTGGCGCCGCTGCTGGCGTCGTTCTTCGTGCTGCTGGGCGCGAACGGGCTGGTGCTCCCGAACGGCACCGCGAGCGCGCTCCACGATCAGCGCGGCGCGCTGGGCAGCGCGTCCGCGCTGCTGGGACTCGGCCAGTTCGGCTCGGGCGCGGTGATCGCCCCGCTGGTCGGACTGGCCGGGCCCCGGGACCCGCTGCCGATGGCGGTCGCGATGGCCGTCTGCGGAGTGGGAGCGCTCGTCGTCAACCTGATCCTCGCGCCGCCGACGCGATCCCCCCGGGCGGTCGTGGACCGGTCCGCGGCCTGAGCGCTTGCCGGCCGCTCGGAAACCTAGGAGACTGATGTTCGATGAGCGCCCCTGGAGCAGCCCCGGCGCGAGCGCAAGGCAACATCGAGCCTCTCGCGCGGGCTCCCGCACCGATCGATCCCGGGGTGCGGGTCGGGCATGCCCACCTGCGCACGGCGGATATCGACCGCGTGCGACGCTTCTACGTCGACGTGCTCGGCTTCGACGTGATCTCGGAGGCTCGAGACGTCCCCGGCTGGGGCACTACCGGGGACGTCCTGTTCCTGTCGGCCGGCGGCTATCACCACCACCTCGGCTTCAACACCTGGAAGTCCAAGGACGGCCAACCACAACCCGACGGCGTGGCCGGGCTGCACCACGTGGCGCTCGCGTACCCGACCCGGGTTGCCCTGGCGGATGCGTACCGCCGTCTACGGCAGGCCGATTGGCAGGTCCGCCAAGCGACCGACCACGGCACCCACGAGGCGATCTACATCAGTGACCCGGACGGCAACGACGTGGAGCTGATGTGGGACCGCCCGGTGCACGAGTGGCCGCGCGACGAGCGCGGTCACCTCGAGGCGGCGTTCGGCGCCGACCTCGACCTCGAAGCGCTGCTGAGCGAGCTGAGCTAGGCCCGCCGGCGAGAACTGCGCCCACCGTCAAAGACTCGTGCTCGCCGTGGCATGCGCTAAACGGCGGCGGCGCGTAGCCTCGCCTCAGATGTAGCCAAGCGCTCTGAGGAGCGCCGGCGCCGTGGGAAGAGGAGGTGGTAGCGCGATGCTCGACGTGCACACGTACGAGACGATCTACCGGCCGGGCAAGCCGCCGTCGGAGGGGGGCCATCCCGGATTCGGTCACCGTGTCCTTCGCGAGCCCGGGATGATCATCGAGCGCGACGTTCCAGTACAGCTGCGCGACGGCGTGACGCTGTACGTCGACGTGTACCGCCCCGAGGGCGACCAGCCGGCCCCGGTGCTGCTCGAGTGGGGCCCGTACGGAAAGCACTTCCCCGCGTTCACGATCTACGGACGGTTTCCGGGTTGCGGCGTGAGGGCCGAGTGGCTCTCGGAGGAGCATGTCATCTTCGAGGGCTCTGACCCCACGTTCTGGTGTCCCCGCGGCTACGCGATCGTCAACGCGGATCCGCGCGGGACCTGGCACTCGGAAGGTGAGGCAACGTTCGCCGACCAGACCCAGGAAGCCGCGGATTGCTACGACGCGATCGAATGGGCCGCCGCGCAAGAGTGGAGCAGCGGCAAGGTCGGAATGACCGGGGTCTCCTACCTCACCTACATCCAGTGGTTCGTTGCGGCCCTGAACCCGCCGCACCTGGCGGCGATCAACCCGTGGGAGGGGTGCAGCGACATGTATCGCGAGAAGTTCTTCCACGGCGGCATCAGGGACACCTCCTTCCCCGCCCACTGGCAGGACAACATCAGCTTCTCCACGACCAGGGTCGAGGATACGACCGCGATGGCCGACGCGCACCCGCTGTTCGACGCCTATTGGGAGAACAAGGTCGCGAAGCTCTCGCAGATCACCGTGCCCGCGTACGTGGTCGCCAGCTGGACCGACCATGCGTTGCACACGCGCGGCACGCTCGAGGGCTTCAGAGAGATCTCCTCCGGGGAGAAGTGGCTCGAGGTCCACGGCCGCAAGAAGTGGGAGTACTACCACCGCCCGGCGAGCGTCGCGCGGCAGATGAAGTTCTTCGACCACTTCCTCAAGGAGATCGACAACGAAGTCCCTCAGTGGCCGCGGGTGCTGCTCGAGATCCGCCAGCGGGCCTACACCGGCAAATGGGTGACCGAGGAGCAATGGCCGCCACCTCAGACCGAGTACCGCCAGCTGTTCCTCGATTCGATCGGCCTACTCCGCGTCGCGCTCCCGCAGGCCTCGAGCGAGGTCCGCTACGACCCGGCCGAGCCCGGCGCACGCGCCCAGTTCGACTACACGTTCGACGAGCCGACCGACCTCGTCGGCTACATGAAGCTGAGGCTCTGGGTGCAGTCGCAGGGCTCGGACGACATGGACCTGTTCGTCGGGATCCAGAAGCTCGACCCCGACGGTCAGATCGTGCACTTCCCGTTCTATGCCGAGCACGACGACGGCAACGTCGCCTTGGGCTGGCTGCGCGCGTCCCATCGCGAGCTCGACGAGGCTCACTCGACATCGTGGCAACCGCGCCACCAACACGTGCGGGAGCTAAAGCTCGAGCCCGGCGAGCCGGTGCCCGTCGAGATCGAGATCTGGCCGTCCGGCACCTCGTTCGGTCGCGGCGAGACGCTTCGCTTGATCGTTCAGGGCCGCGATCTGTACGAGTACCCCGGGGCGATCATCAGCCGGCACGAGGACACCCGCAACGCCGGCCAGCACGTGATCCACACGGGCGGCGAGTACGACTCGCACCTGCTGATCCCCGTGCTTGCGCCGGTTCCTGAGAGGAGAGACAGATGAGGTTCGTGAAGCGTTCGGCGTCGTGTGCGGGGGTGGTGGCGCTCGTCGTGCTGCTCGCGAGTTGTGGATCGTCGAGTAGCAGCTCGTCTTCCGGCGCTGGGTCGAAGGCGAAGACCGTCAACATCGCCTTCTTCGGCTACAACACAACGCCGTACTCGCTGGCCGCGCTGAAGGCCGCTCAGGCCGCGGCGACGCAGTACGGCGCGAAGATCACGTTCTTCAACCCCAACAGTGACCCGCAGACCCAGGCGACCCAGGTGCAGGACGCGATCACCGGTGGGAAGTTCCAGGCGTTCTGGATCTGGGCCAACAACGGTCTCGCGCTCCAGCCGCTGGTGATGCAGGCCTCCCGCGCGGGGATCAAGGTCGCGACCGCCGACGCGACGCTCGGCAGCACCACCGACCAGGCGACGCTCAAGTCCGAGCCGGGCGTCACGGTCGCGCTGGGCACGGGCCTGGAGGAGGAGGCCACCGTAGCCGTCAGCGAGATCGAGCGAGCGTGCGCGGCAAAAGCCGGAGCCTCGAGCGCATGCCATGTGGCCGTGATGCCCGGGATGAACAACTTCCCACCCGACGTCTACCGCCTGGGCCTGATGCGCAAGCAGCTCGCCGCCACCGGGCGGATCACGTTGTCGCTGATGCCCCAAGGCGACTATGACGCGCCAGGTGCGCAGCGCTCCACGCTCGACTTCTTCCAGAGCAAGCCGAAGGTCGACGTGATCTACACGTTCGCCGACCAGATGATCGGCGGGGTATTGGTCGCGCTCAAGCAGCTCGGCCTGACGCCGGGCAAGGACATCGAGATCATCGGCTTCGGCGCGACGACCGAGGCGGTCGCGGGGATCAACGCCGGCACCTGGTACGCCTCGCAGGCGCTCTACCCCTCGACCGAGTCACGGCTCGCGGTCCAGTATCTGGTCGACGCGGTGCACGGCAAGTCCGTCCCGAGCCTCGTCGACGTCTACAAGCAGTCCGGGGCGCTGCCGGTGATCGACAAGCTCGAGCTGAAGCAGCATCCGAGCTTCCAGCCCGACTGGAGCTATGGCGGATAGCCGGCAGCCGGTAGGCCGGATCCGGCTCGAGCGGATCAGCAAGAGCTACTCGCGAAGAAAAGCACTCGACGATGTGACGCTCGAGATCGTGGGCGCGACCGTGCACGGCCTGGTGGGCGCGAACGGCGCGGGCAAGTCGACGCTGGGCAAGATCATCGCCGGTGCGATCCGCCCCGACGCCGGTGAGCTCTACCTGGACGAGCGACAGATCCGCCCCGCCGACCCGCACGACGCGCGCCGACATGGGATCGCGCTGATTGCCCAGGAGCTTGCGCTGGTGCCGCACCTGACGGTGATGGAGAACGTGTTCCTCGGCATCGAGCCCAGGCGCTGGGGTCTCCTCGCGCGGCGTCGGATTGAGCGGCGGTACGCCGAGCTGGTGCAGCGCTGGGGGTTCCAGCTTCAGCGGGACGCGCCGGTCGGGGGGCTGCGGTTGGCCGACCAGCAGAAGGTGGAGATCCTGCGCGCGGTCGCCTCGGGCGCGAGCGTGATCGTGATGGACGAGCCCACCTCGTCCTTGACGAGCGTCGAGGTCGAGACCCTTCGCCGGATGATCGAGCAGCTTCGCGGGATGGGCACCACGATCGTCTACGTCAGCCACTCGCTCGAGGAAGTGCTGCAGGTGGCCGATGCGATCAGCGTGCTGCGCGACGGACGCCTCGTCCACACGCGGGCGGCCGCAGAGGAGACCGAAGCGAGCCTCGTGCACGCGATGTTCGGCGCCGCCGTCGACGCCGGGCAGGTCGAGAAACCGGCACAGGCGGGCGGACCCGACGTGCTCGAGGTCCGGGACCTGGACCTGGGCGCCCTGCTCAAGGGGGTGTCGCTATCGATCAAGGCCGGCGAGATCGTGGGCCTTGCCGGCCTGGTGGGAAGCGGGCGATCAGAGCTCGCGAGGGCGATCTTCGGCGTCGAGCGCATGGATCGGGGAACGATCCTCGTGGACGGCGTAGAGCGGCGGATCAAGTCCCCGCGCGACGCGATCGACGCGGGGATCGCGTTCGTGCCCGAGAGCCGCAAGGACGATGGGCTGTTCATGCAGCTGTCGGTCGCTGCCAACGCCACGATCGCGGGCCTGGGGTCGATCGTGTCGGGGCTCGGCACCGTCAAGAGCTCGGCTGAGCGAGCGAGCGCGTCGAAGCTGATCGGGGACCTGTCGATCGCGACGCCGTCGCCGGCGGCCAAGGTGGCCACCCTGTCGGGCGGGAACCAGCAGAAGGTGCTGTTCGCGAAGTGGCTCTTCCGAGAGCCCCGCGTGCTGCTGCTCGACGAGCCCACGCGGGGCGTCGACGTCAACTCCCGGGCCGCGATTCATCGCCTGATCCGCCACCAGGCAGCGAGCGGAGTGGCGATCCTGCTGATCTCCTCGGAGCTCGAGGAGGTGCTCGCCCTCGCCCACCGCGTGCTCGTGATCAGACACGGCGCGATCACGCACGAATTCGCGGCCGACCCGCCACTCGCCGAGGTGATGGAGGCCGCGTTCGGCGTCGCGGGGGCGGAGCACTCCCCGCCATGACCGAGGGCGCGGACCCGCCGGTCTCGGTCGAGGAGTCCGCGCCGGCGGACAGCGGCATCTCGGTGCCCTGGCACCGACGCAGGATCCGCGCCGAGCACGTGCGCGATTACGGCATCTTGGTCGTGTTCGCGTCGCTGTTCGTGGCGCTGTCGGTGGGCTCGTCCGGCTTCCTGACCACCAACAACCTGCTCAACATCCTGTACGAGAACGCGCCGCTGGGGATCCTCGCGTGCGGCGTGACGCTGGTGATCGTCGCGGGCAACTTCGATCTCTCGCTCGGCGCGATGTTCGCCCTGACCGAGGTATGCGCAACCGAGGCGGCGATCCACTGGGGTGCCGGGTTCGGGCTGGTCGTGCCGCTCCTCGCCGGCGCCGTGCTCGGGCTGATCAACGGGCTGCTGGTGACGAAGCTGCGGATCAACGCGTTTCTGGCGACGCTGGCGACGAGCCTCGCGTTCGGCGGCGCGGCCACCGCGATCAGCGGTGGGTTGTTGCTCCAGGTGACGAGCAGCACGTTCCTGGCCCTGGGTCGCGACAGCATCGGCCAGGTTCAGTACTCGGTGATCGTGTTCGTCGTGCTGGCCGTATTGCTGCAGTTCGTCCTCGGCCGCACGGTGTTCGGCCGCTACTGCTACGGGGTTGGCGGCAACCGAGAAGCCGCGCGCCAGTCGGGCCTGCGCGTCGATCGGATCGCGATCGCGACGTTCATGATCGCGGGGGTCACGGCCGGGATCGCGGGCCTGATCGATGCCTCGACGACGGGCTCGGGCTCGAGCACCGCGGGCGCGAACTACGCGCTGACGGCGATCGCCGCCGTCGCCCTGGGTGGGACGAGCATCTTCGGCGGCGCCGGCTCGGTGTGGCGCACGGTCGTCGGGGTGTTGTTGCTCGCCTTGATCACCAACGGCTTCGACCTGCTCGGGGTCGAAGCCTTCTACCAGGACATCGTCAAGGGAGCGCTGATCGTGCTGGCCGTGTCGGTCGGCTCGCTCGTCGAGCGTCGCTGACTAGCGCCACCCGCGCTCGCTCACGAGCCCGCCGCCGACGCCTTTGCGGCCCCGGCCGCCGACGCGCCTTCGGCGCCCCGGATCAGGTCGGCCGCTCGCTCGGCGATCATGATCGTCGGCGCGTTGGTGTTGCCGCGGGTCACCTGCGGCATCACCGAGGCGTCCACGACCCGCAGCCCCTCCACCCCGTATACGCGCAGCTGGGAGTCGACGACCGAGCCCATCGCGCAGGTCGAGGTGGGGTGGTAGACGGTCTGCCCGACGCGCTCGATGAACGCGATCAGATCCTTGTCCGAGTCGGACTCGGGGACGCTGACCGGAGCGCGCTGCACCGCGAGCAGTGGCTCCTGGTGCGCGATCTCGAGCGCCATCCGCATCCCCAGCAGCATGCTCTCGCGGTCCTCTTCGGTGGTCAGGAAGTTGCACAGGACCCGTGGCTTGGAATCCGGCAGCGGAGCGCGAAGCATCACCCGCCCCCGGCTGGTGGGGCTGATCACCACCGGGCCGAAGCAGTAGCCGTGGTCGGAGGGTGCGCTCAGCCCCTCGTCGAAGAACAGCGACGGCGCGAAGTGCAACTCAACGTCGGGCGCCTGCACCCCCGGGCGCACCCGGAAGAAGCCCGCGGCCTCGGGAATGTTGGAGCTCAGGGGACCCCGTCCTTCGGACTCCAGCAGCGCGATGTTCTCGGGGTTCACCGCCAGGTAGAGCGAAGGCTCGTCAGTCAGGTAGTTGAGCTGCGCCATACAGTGATCCTGGAGGCCCTCGCCAACCGGAAGCGCCTCTCGAATCTCGATTCCCAGCGGCGCCAGCTGGTCCTCGGGGCCGATCCCGGACAGCATCAACAGCACCGGCGACTGATACGTACCGGCCGCGACGATCACCTCGCGCTCGGCGCGCAGCTGCTGCACGTCGTCGCCGCGGGCGATCTCGACGCCGACCGCGCGCTCGCCCTCGAACAGGATTCGCAGCGCCATCGCCCCCGTGATCACTTCCAGGTTGGGTCGATCCAGCGCCGGTCGCAGGAACGCGTCAGCGGTGCTGCAGCGCAGCCCGTCGCGCTGGGTCAGCTGGAAGCGCCCCACGCCCTCCTGGCGGGCGCCGTTGAAGTCCGGGTTGTGCTCGTGCCCGGCCGCCCGTGCTGCCTCGAGCATCGTGTCGACCAGCGGGTGCATCGACCTGCTCTCCGACACGGTCATGGGCCCGCCGGCGCCGTGGTAGGTGTCCTCGCCGCGCTCGTTGTCCTCCGAGCGCTTGAAATACGGGAGCACGTCGTCGTAGCTCCAGCCGTCGCAGCCGGCCGCGGCCCAGGCGTCGTAGTCGGCGCGATTGCCGCGGATGTAGATCATCGCGTTGATCGAGCTGCACCCCCCCAGCATCCGCCCCCGCGGCAAGTACAGACGCCGGTTGCCGAGCCCCGGCTCGGGCTCGCCGAGGAGGTCCCAGTCCAGCGCCGACTTGAACAGCGCCGGGAAGGCAGCCGGGATGTGGATCTCCGGCTGGCGGTCCTGACCGCCGGCCTCGAGCAGCGCCACGCGCGCGTCGCCGTCCTCGCTCAGGCGCGCGGCGAGCACGCAGCCCGCCGAACCCGCGCCGACGATCACGTAGTCGAACTGCTTGCGTTCACTGATCACCCCGGATCACCACCTTCATCACCTCGGTTGGATTGCCCATCGCAAACTGAAGCGCCTGCGGCGCCTGCTCGAGCGGGAACTGGTGGCTGATCAGGCGGGCGATCAGGGCATCGTTGCGCTCCACCACCGCGACCGCTTGCGCGAACTCTGAGCTGCCGCAGCAGCTCACGCCGAGCACGTCGAGCTCCTTCTCGGTCAGGCTTCCGATCCGCACCGAGACCTCCTCGCCCGACATCCCCACCTGCACCGCTCGTCCGGCTGAGGCCACGATTTCGATCATCGCCCGAACCGCGGCCGGGGCGCCCGTCGCGTCGATCGCCACCGGCGGCCCGTCCGGGCCGGCCCAGCGGCGAGCTTCAGCCACGACCTGGTCACGGTCGCTCCAGACGATCGTCGCGGCGCCCATCTCCTCGCTGAGCCGCAGCCGGCTGGGCTGGAGATCGATCACCAGCACCTCCGCGACCCGCTCCCTGGCCACCAGACACACGCACTGGCCGATCGGCCCGGCGCCGAGCACCACCACCCGCTCGCCCGGCTCGATCCGGCCCCGTTCCACGGCGCGCACGGCGATCGACACGGGCTCGGCCATCGCGGCCACCCCGGCGTCGGAGGCACGGATCGGGAACACCTGCTCCTGGCCGGTCGCGAGGCGCTCCTGGAGCCCGCCGTCGAGGTGGATGCCGATCAGCTTGAAGTTGTCACAGGTGTTGGCCCGGCCGACACGGCATGGGTAACAGCGACCGCAAGCGTGCAGCGGCCACACCGCGACCCGCTGATCGACGGCCAGCTCCGCGCGACACTCGGGGCCCACCGCGGTGATCGTCCCGGCCACCTCGTGGCCCTGCACGCGTGGGAACTGCGAGCCGCCCGCCTGCTCCGAGAGCTCGCCGGAGATGAAGTGGTAGTCCGAGCCGCAGATCCCCACGGCCTCCGGGCGCACCACGACCTGGCCTGGACCCGGCGACCCCGGGTCCGGGCGCTGTGACAGGGTGACCTTCCCGACTCCCTCGGTGACCGCCGCCAGCATCAGCCCCAGACCTCGGCCGCCGTATCCACGATCAGCTCGAGCTTGGCCACCTGCTCATCGTAGGTGAGCGTATTGCCCTCGACGGTGGAGGAGAAGCCACACTGCGGCGAGAGGCACAGCTGCTCGACCGGCACGAACTGTGACGCCTCGTCGATCCGCCGCTTGAGCAGATCCTTGCTCTCCAGCTCGCCGCGCTTGGTGGTCACCAGCCCGAGCACCACCAGCTTGCCCTTGGGGACGTAGCGCAGCGGCTCGAATCCCCCCGAGCGGGCGTCGTCGTACTCGAGGAAGAAGCCATCGACACCGAGCTCTCCGAACAGGGCCTCGGCGACGAAGTCATAACCGCCCTCCGCCGCCCACGAAGAGCGGAAGTTCCCGCGGCACATGTGGGTCGTGACCGTCAAGCCCGGCGGGCGATCAGCAAGCGCCTCATTGATGTGCCGGATGTAGGCCTCGTGCAGATGCTCGGCGTCTTCGCCGCGGCTCGCCAGCTGCTCGCGCTGCTTGGGATCGTTCAGGTACGCCAGGCTGGTGTCGTCGAACTGGAGATAGGTGCAGCCCAGCTCCGCGAGCGCCCGCACCTGGTCTGAGTATGCGGCCGTCAGATCGCGCCAGAACTGCTCGACGTCCGGGTACACGCTCGGGTCGATCGCCGCGCGGCCGCCTCGGTAGTGGACCATGCTCGGCGATGGAATCGTCAGCTTCGGCGTTACCCCGTCCGCGACGAGCCTTTGCACGAACTGGAAATCATCGGCGAAGATCGGCCGCTCGAGGTGGACCTTCTCGGCGATGTGGATCGCGGCCGGCGTCCAGTCGAGGGTGCCGTGTTCGTTCCGGAACTGCACCCTGATGTCGCCCGCCGCCTTCTCGATCCCGCCGAGCGCATAGATGAAATCCATGTGCCAGGTGGCGCGGCGGAACTCCCCGTCGGTGGCAGATTGCAGCCCCGCCTGGCGCTGCAGCTCGACCACCGCGCGAATCGCCTCGTCCTCGACCGCGCGCAGCTGCTCGGCCGAGATGCTCTGCGCCGCGAACTCCTCGCGCGCGCGCAACAGCTCCGGGGGACGCAGCAGGCTGCCGACGTGGTCGGCGCGGAACGGCGGCGAGCTGCGCCGCCCGGCGGCGATCGGCTCGTTCGCGGTCTGGGGTTCGGTCATCTCTACCTCGCTTGATTCGGAGAAGGCTTGACGTTGATCTCGACCCGAACCCCGTTCGGGTCGTCGATGAACAGTTGGCGCGGCCCGCCGCCCGGAACGTCGTTGCGAACCGCCGGCACGCCATGGCGCTCGAGCCGGGCGGCAATCTGCTCGTAGTCGCTGCCGATGAACGCGATGTGGTCCACCGCCGAGCCGCCGCCCGCCGGCGGCTCGAGCACCTCCAGCCCGATGCTCGTGGCGTGCGCGATGTAGGAGCTGCGTTCGGCGATGTGCAGGCAAGGGGTAGCGCCGGCGTACAGCCAGTATCCGGGAAACGCGAGCTCGGGACGCTCCCCGACCCGCAGCCCCACCGCGTGGCAGTAGAAGTCGCGCGTCTGCTCGATGTCATCGGCGAGCACGAGCACGTGCTCCAGCTCGGTGACCGTCATCCGTCGCTGGTCATCCCGCTGCCGGTGCCGCTCCGGCCGGCGCGATTCCCTGCGCGGTGCTCCCCCTGAGCAGGTAGGCGGAGTGGAGCAATTCGGGCTTCTCGCGCAGCTCGCGGGCGGGACCGGAGAACTGCATTCGGCCCCCCTCCATCACGTAAGCCCGCTCGGCGAGCTCGAGCGCGACAGTCGCGAACTGCTCGATCAGCAGCACTCCGATCCCGGACTTGGCGATCTCCCTGATCACCGGGATCAAGCGCTGGACGACAACCGGCGCGAGCCCCAGCGAGAGCTCGTCGATGCAGATGAAGCGCGGCTTTGAGACCAGCGCCTGAGCGAGCACCAGCATCTGCTGCTCCCCGCCCGACAGAGCTCGCCCCGGCGAG
>JAFAZB010000426.1 GCA_019240015.1 Solirubrobacterales bacterium | reverse complement strand
GGAGCACCCCGACGGACACGCCGAGCAGGTCGTAGATCGGCTTCATCCACAGCGCGTCGCGGCGGGCCAGATAGTCGTTGACGGTGACCACGTGCACGCCGCGGCCGGCGAGCGAGTTGAGCACCACGGCCAAGGTCGCGGTCAGCGTCTTGCCCTCGCCTGTCTTCATCTCGGCGATCGCCCCGTCGTGCAGCACCATGCCGCCGATCAGCTGCACGTCGAAGTGGCGCATCGCGAGCGAGCGCTTGCCGGCTTCGCGAACCAGCGCGAAGCATTCGTAGAGCAGGTCGTCGAGCGGCTCGCCGCCGCGGGCGCGCTCGCGCAGCCCGTCGGCGGCCTCCCTCAGCTCCGCGTCGGAGCACAGCTCGAGCTCTTCCTCGAACCCGTTGATCCGCCCGACGCGCTGCTCATAGGACTTGAACTTCTTCGCCTCGCCCATGCGAAGCGCGCGGTCCAGGAACGACATCGGCTTAGCGTAGCAGTGGCTTTTGGGGGTTCTCGAGCTGCACTAGCACCCATTTGACCGCGATTTGCGCCCCTCTCACGAGGCCCGCGGCGCCACCCCCAGCGCCCGGAAATGGTCCCTGAATCCCGCGCCGAAGGCGGTCGGCGTCCCCGAGTAGCTCGTGATCAGCGCCGGCCCTCCGCCGCAGCTCCAGCCGCCCGGGGAGACCGCGTCCCAGGTCCACCCCAGGTAGCCGATCCCGTGCCGGTCGGCGAACCGCATCATCCCGTCGATGTAGCCGGCCCGGCAGTCGGTCTCTCCCAGCTCGCCGAACAGCACCGGATAGTGGCGGTGGGTGGCGAGGATCGCGGCGCGGCAGGAGCGCTCGCAGGGACTCAGCCCGCCGTAGTTGTGATCGGAGGCCAGCAGCTGGTGCAGGCGGTCCTTCGGAGCGTGCGCGACCCAGCCGGAGAGATCCAGGGACCATTGCAGGCCGCCCAGCAGCAGCGGCTGGGTCGCGCCCGTCGCGCGCACCGCGTCGAGGAGCTGCTGCATCCCAGCCGCCCGATAGGCCGGCGCCCCGGCCACCTCGCAGCCCGACAGCCAGCAGCCCCAGCTCACATCGTGCGGCTCGTTGTAGAGGTCGAAGATCAGCCCGTGGTCGCCCTTGAACGTCGCGGCCAGCGAGCGCCAGAACGCAGGCGCGTGGTCGCGGTCTGGCATCGGGATGATGCTCTGCGACTGCTCGCTCCCGGGCGCCGCGACGTGCAGGTCGAGGATCACGTACAGCCCGGCGGCACCCAGCGCGTGCACGTAGCGGGCCACGATCCGCCGGTATGGCGCTCCGCCACGGCCGGGCGGTGCGTGCAGACCGAGCCAGCAGTCCTCGTTCAACGGCACCCGGACGACGTTGATGTCCCAGCTCTTCATCGCCGCGATCATCGCGGGGTCGTCGATGCGGTCGGGGTGTGGGCTGTCGAAGAAGCCCCAGCCCTGGATGCACGCGTACTCGAGCCCCGAGCGGTTCACCCCCCGCAGCTGGACCACGTGGCCGCGTCCCGGGCCGTCGATCAGCTGGTTGCCTCGGACCCGGAGCTCCGGCGCCGCGAGGGCCGGGGCGACGCCGAGCGTCAGCCCCAGCGCACAACCGGCGGTGATCGCCGCCCACAGCGCGGCGCGTCTGCGCAGCAAGGGGAGCTAACCGGCGGTGGAGATGTCCCCGGGCACGGGCGCGCTCGCCGCCGCCCTGGACTCACGGCGCTTGCGGCGCTTGTCGCGGTGGCGCTTGACCTGCACCGACAGCTCGTCCGCGCACAGCTTGATCGAGTGCATGATGTCCGGCGAGCAGTCCCGGGCTCGCAGCGTCACCCCCTTCAGGTGCAGCGTGGCCTCGGCGACCTGGGAGTCGGCGATCGCCGGGTTGCGCTCCTCGAACAGCTCCAGCTCGAGCTCCGCGAGCTCGGAGACCTGCCGCGAGACCTTCCGAAAGCGCTTCACCACATGCTGCCTCAGTTGATCTGAGACGGGTAGGTTGCGCCCCTTTACCTCGATGCGCAATTCGACCGACCTCCTTGCTGGGAGCGTGGGTGTCCGCTAGCGGCAGGTTAGTCCCGCGCGTTCGGTTTGTCGACCGTCACAATGTCCACCGTGGCACCGAGGATCGCCTGGTCGCTGGAGCCCAGCGTGCTGCTGGGCGTGGCCGCGGTGGCGGTGCTGTACGTGAAGGGGTGGCGCCGCGGGCGAGCCGCGGGCGAGCGCCATCGCCCGGGGTGGGGACGGCTGGTGCTGTTCGCCGCCGGGCTGTCGGCGGTGCTGGTGGCGCTCGTCTCGCCGGTCGATCAGCTCGGGGAGCAGCTGCTGGTGATGCACATGCTCCAACACATCCTGCTGCTCGACGTCGCCCCGATCCTGATGATCCTCGGCCTCACCAAGGTGCTGTTGCGCCCCGTCACCCGGCGCCTGCAGACGATCGAGCGCCAGGCCGGTGTGCTCGCCCATCCGGCGTTCGCGGTGCTCGCGTACGCCGGCTTGATGTGGCTGTGGCACATCCCGTCGATGTACGACGCCGCGCTGCGCAACGCCAGCGTGCACGCGCTCGAGCACCTCTGCTTCGCCGGCGCGGGGGCGCTGTACTGGTGGCACGTGCTGTCGCCGATCCGCGCCCGCCAGCGGCTCGGGGGCCTAGGCCCGATCGCCTACATGGTCTCGACCAAGCTGCTGGTGGGCGCGCTCGGAATCGTGCTCGCGTTCTCCCCGCACGCGTTCTATCCGTTCTACGAGCACGGAGCCCACTACTGGGGGCTGACCGCGGCCGAGGATCAGTCGCTGGCGGGCCTCGAGATGGCGCTCGAGCAGTCGATCGTGATGGGGATCGCGCTGGCGGCGTTGTTCGTGCGGATGCTGGCCGAGTCAGAGCGCGAGGCGCAACGCGCCGAGCGCCTCGAGATCGCTTAGGCGGGACGGGCTCGGCGCGCCAGCAGCGCGGCCCCCAGCGCCCCGCCCAGGTCGCCCAGCGCGGCCACCAGCACGTCGGGCGGGTGGGCGTCGTTGAACAGATGCGGACGCATCTCCTCGGCGATCCGGTCGGCAAACGGCTGACCGAAACGCACCCCGAGGCCACCCCCGATCACCACCGCCTCGACGTCGAGCAGGTTCACGGCTGACGCGATCCCCACGCCCAGCGCGATCAGCGCCTCATCGATGATCTGCCTTGCGAGCTTGTCCCCGTGCTCGAGCGCGTGCGCCCAGATCGCGCTCGTCAGCCGGGTGCGTCCGCGGTCCTTCATCAGCTCGAACAGGTCGGTCTTGCGTCCCTTCTCAGCCCGCCGGCGCGCCCGGGCCTCCATCGCCGCCCGGCC
>JAFAZB010000393.1 GCA_019240015.1 Solirubrobacterales bacterium | reverse complement strand
GTCTCGCTGCGCTACCCGTCGTTCGAGCGCTGGCTGGCGAGTCGCAGTGCCAACTTCCGCAGCAACGCCCGGCGCAACCTCAGCAGGTTCCGCGAGGCAGGCGGGAGCTCACGACTCAGCACTCCCGCCACGCTTGCCGATGACATCGAGTTGTTCATTGAGCTTCATCGCACGCGCTGGCAGGAGTTGACCGCCCGTGGGGCGGGCGAATCGCGGCTGCTTGCGCTGGGCGACCGGCTGCCGCGGCTGCTCAGGGAGCTGGGCGACGCGCTGCTGACGGCCGATCGCTTTCACCTGCGGATCCTCGAGGTCCGTGGGCGGCCGGTGGGCGCCGAGCTGTCGATCGCCGCCGGCGGCGAGATCGACACGGTCAACTACGGCTGGGACGGTCGGTTTCGGCGGGCGAGCCCGCTTGCAGTGGGGCTGCTCGAGCGGATCGACGAGGGCATCCGCCGCGGCGAGCACCGTATGAGCCTGGGCCGCAGCCTGTCGCGGTTCAAGCTCGGCTTTGCCGACGGCCGCGCGCCCGTAACGCGCAGTGTGGTCGTCCCGGTGGGCGCTGGACTACCCGCCGCGCTGGCGCGCGCCGCCCCCCAGGTAGCTCGCCGGCGACTGCGCGACACGGCCAGGCGGGTCCTGTCTGAGCAGCACTTCGAGGCGCTCCGAGCCGCGAACACGAGGACGCGCAACGCGATCGCCCGGAAGGGCCCGGCGGTGGAACGTGGCGATCCGAACTGAGCTGTTCGAGATCGACCAGCTCGACCAGCTCGAGCTCGGACGCTGGCGCGAGCTGGCGCAGCGTGCGCTCGAGCCGAACCCGTTCTTCGAGCCCGACTACCTGCTGCCGCTCACCCGCGGCTTGGGATGCACCCGCCAGGTCGCGCTGGCGGCGGTCGTCGAGCGCGACGAATGGCTCGCATGCGTGCCGGTCTGCCGAGGGGTCGGCTGGCACCGCCTGCCGCTTCGCTCGACCTCGGTGTGGCCGGGGCACGATCTGTATTCGCGGCTCGGGACGCCGCTGATCGACGCCACGCGGACGCGCGTCGCCGCAGCGGCGCTCGTCAACGGCCTCGTTCACAATCCCCGCTCCGCGTTCACCGGGCTCGAGTGGATGGTCGAGGACGGCCCTGTCTTCCGGCTGGTGGTGGAAACGGCGAGCGAGGCCGGGCTGCGCTCGCTCCGCTGGCAGCACTCCGAGCGCGCGCTCCTCTGCCGTCGACCCGAGGGCGACTACCTCGAGCAAGCCATGAACAGCGGCCACCGCCGGGCGCTGAGGCGCCAGTGGAGGCGGCTGGGCGAGCACTTGGGCGAGGAGCCGCAGGTGGTGCATCGGGCCGGAGATCCGGACGCCGCGGCCGAATTGATCGAGATCGAGGCACTCAGTCCGATCGCGCGCGCGGGGTCGCCGCTCAAGGCAGACCCCGGACACGCTCGCTTCTTCGTCGAGATGTGCGCGGCGTACGCCGCACAGGGCCGGCTGCGACTGCTCTCGCTCCAAGCCGGCGGGCGGACGCTCGCGATGCAGTGCGAGATCATGGCCGGGCCGGGCCTGTTCGGAATCAAGACGGCCTACGACCCGCGCTACGCCAAGTTCTCACCCGGAATCCAGCTGGCCGTCCGCTCGATGCAGTGCTTTCACGAGCAGACCGAGGCGGAGTGGTTCGACTCCTGCGCCGATCAGCGCAACGCGACCTTCAACCGGTTGTGGCCGGCGCGCAGATCGCTGGTGCGGCTGGCCGCCGTCGAACCATCGCTGGGCTCGCTGGCGACGGTCTCGGCGATCCGCGGCGCTCGGTTCGTGCGCGACCGGCTGGACGCGCGGCGCGCGCGGGCCGCTTGACCGCCGATCATGCGTCGCCGCGCGGACTGCCGCCGGTCCATTGCCTACATTGCCGTCCGGATGTCCGGCGCACGAAACGCTCTCGGCGTGCACTTGCGAAATGTCTTGGTCAATGTGCTCTCGGCCAACTACCTGATGCCCAACCGGCTCCGGGCGCGGCTGCTGCGCGCATGCGGCAACTCCCTCGGAGCCGGAACGACGGTCAAGTCCCGCTGCACGATCGCCGGGGACGTTCCGATCCGCGTCGGTAGCGACTGCTTCATCAGCTACCAGTGCGTGTTCGACGCCAGGGCGCCGATCGTGATCGGTGACCGTGTCAACGTGGCCAGTGGCGTGACGATCCTGACCTCCACCCACGAGATCGGCGAGCGCATCAAGCGAGCCTCCACGCCGCTGCGCCAGCCCGTGAGCATCGGCGAGGGCTGCTGGTTGGGATCGGGAGTCACCGTGCTACCGGGAGTCAGCGTCGGGGAGGGCTGCGTCGTTGCAGCCGGCGCCGTGGTCGCCGGCGACTGCGCGGCAGATGGGCTGTATGCAGGGGTTCCGGCCCGCCGGGTCCGGGACCTCTGAACCGCGCCGGCGGCGCCCTCGGATCCAGCACGCGGTGCGGCGTCGAACGGTCGTCCGTTTCGTGCACGGAGACCTGCTCTCACCGCGCCACGGCGCAGATATATTGAGGCGGGGCAGCAGCGGGCATGCGCGCTTACATTCGATCCCTAGCCGAGCTGGATGGGCCCGATCTGCGGGCATGGTCGGAGCTGGCAAGCCAAGCCTTGTCGCCCAACCCGTTCCTGGAGCCGGAGTTCGTGCTCCCGGCGGCCCGGCGCGCATGGCGGCTCGACGACGTCGGCGTCCTCACGGTTCGCGACGGATCGGACTGGTTGGCCGCGCTACCCGTGCGCAGCGTTCGCGCCTGGCGCGGGGTGCCCGGGCGCTGCCTGGCGGCCTGGCGGCACACCTACTGCTACCTCGGCACGCCGCTGGTGCGGGGTGAGGACTCCGAGGCGATCCTGGCGACCCTGCTCAGAGCCGGGCTCGGGCAGGCCGACTCTTTTGTGCTCGACTGGATCGACAGCACCGGCCCGCTGGCCGAGTCGCTCACGGCAGCGCTCGCGGCGCAGTCGCGAATCGTGCTGGTTGAGGAGTTCGAGCGGGCGGCGCTCTACCGCCGCAACGGCAATGACGACACCGGCCTGGCGCAGCTCGTGAGCTCACGCTCGCGCCGGAGCTATGGCCGGAAGCTGCGGCTGCTCGAGCGCGAAGTCGGCGAAGTGACGATCAGGGACCGCAGCGCGGACGCTTCCGCCTACCAGCGCTTCCTCGAGCTCGAGCGCTCCGGCTGGCGCGGCGAGTGGGGCACGGCGATGGCGTGCCGCCCCGGACACGCCGAGTTCTTCGCCGACTTCTGCGCGCGCTTCGCGGACAAGGGACGGCTGCGGCTGCTCTCGCTGGAGAGCGAGCAGCAGACGCTCGCGATGAAAACCGACCTGGTCGCCGGCGACTCGATCTTCTTCTTCAAGCCCGTGTTCAACGAGCAGTTCGGGCGCTTCTCTCCCGGGATGCAACTGGAGCTGGCCAACATCGAAGGCTTCTACGCCGGCAACTGGACGATGTTCGACGCGTGCACCGCACCCGAGAACCAGATGTACAACAAGCTCTGGGGTGGACGGCGGCGCCTGCGCAGCGTGGTCGCGGTCCGCCGGGGCGCTGCCGGCACGGTTTCCTACGCAAAGTGGCGGGCGGCGGTGGCGGTGCGACCACTCAAGCACAAGGTCCTCGCGGCGGCGCGGCGCCAGCAGCGCCGATCAGGAGCCGTATAGTGATGCCCCCGGAGGCAGGGGAGAGTTGATGGGGATCTCAGCGAGCATCAGGACACGGAGCCCGGGATGGATGGCGCTGTTGGCGCTCGCCTGCGGCGGCATTGGGATCGCGGCCGGCAACGATCCGAAGCTTGGGCTCGCGGCCGCCTTCGGGCTCGCCTTCTCGGTCGCGGTTCTGTCCGACGTGACGCTCGGACTGATGATGTTCACCGTGCTGTGCTTCCTCGACGTAATCAACTTCGGCGGCGCGTCGGTGAGCTTCATGAAGATCGTCGGGCTGCTGCTGTTCCTGTCCTGGT
>JAFAZB010000185.1 GCA_019240015.1 Solirubrobacterales bacterium | reverse complement strand
TAGCCCGTAGGTCCCCGCGATCCCGCAACAGCGGGCGTTGAGCTCCTGGACGTCGAGCCCCGGAATCAGCGCCAGCAGCTCGAGCGCCGGCTTGCCGATCCAGTGGCCCTGCTGCTGGCACGGCGCGTGATAGGCGACCGTCTCGGTGACCGGCTTGAAGTCCGTGCGCAGCTCGCCGCGGTCGTGCAACTCCAGCAGCAGCTCGCAGATGTCATAGGTCCGCTCCGAGACGAGCTTCAGGTCCGGGTCGTGATCGAGCCCGAGGATCTCCCGCGCTTCCCGTTTCAGCATCAAGGTGCAGCTGGTGGCGTTGCCGACGATCAGGGTGTCGTCGTCGCGAACGTGGGGCGCGAGTGCCCGAGCGAGACGTAGCACCACCTTGCGGGCGTCGTCGAACAGCCCGCTCGACTGGAGCGGCAACCCGCAACAGTCCTGCTTCGGCACCTCCACCCGGAAGCCGTTGTGCTCGAGGATCGCGACCAGCTTCTCGCCCTCCCACGGCTCGTAGTACTCGGTCCCGCAGCCGTGGAAGTACACGATTCGCCGGCCGCCGGCGGGGCCCGAGTGCTTACGCCACGAGCGAGAGAAGCGGCGACCGGCGAACCTCGGCGCCGGGGCATCACGGTGCACTCCCAGCAGCTTCTCGCCGAGGATCCGCACCGGGCGGGAGCGCAACGACAGGTTCGCCAGCGGCGCAGCGGGGGTCCCGGCGCGCCCGAGCCAGGTCGGGCGGGTGATCAACCGGTCGCGCAGCGGCACGCCGTGCTCTCGCTTGAGCTTGTCGCGCGCCTGGGCGTTGATCTCTGCGATCTTCACTCCCTGCGGACACACCTGCGAGCAGATCCCGCAGCCCGAGCAATAGTCGACCGACCATTCGACCGCGGGCTCCGCGGCCACGCGGTAGCGCTCGGCCTGGGGACCGGCGTACTTGGGACCGGGGAACAGCGGCGTGACGTTCGACACCGGACACGCCGTCTCGCAGATCGTGCACTTGACGCAGTGATCAAGCGACCCGCGCAGCAGCTCGGGGACCAGCTCCTCGCTCACGCCGTGATCCGCTCTCGAACGCCCGCGGCCGCCAGGATCGCGCCCGCGGCGCGGTAGCCGCTCGCGAGGGCGATCCCTTCCCCGGACAGCTCGCGCCAGGGGATGGCGCCCGGCAGCGCCGCGCCGGCGACCAGCACGTTCTCGAGGCCTTCTGCCCGCAGCTCGCCGTCGACCGCCACGCCCACCCGAGCGATCGGCTGCTCGGCGAAGTACTCGCCCACGAACCGCGGCTGCCCTGGCTCCGGGAGCCCGCGCAGCGGCAAACCAAAGATCCGCTCACGCGTCCGCCAGCGCGAATCCAGCTCGATCGCGCCGGACGCGAACCCCCCGCCAGCGAGCACGAACCAGTCCGCCGAGTAGACCACGTCGCGGCCGGCGGCGCGCGAGATCACCGCGTTGACGCGGGCCTGCTGGCGCTCGCTGCCCACCACCTCGGCCCCGATCACGAGCCGTCCCCTCGCCGACCGCAGCGTGGCGCGCAGGATCTCGAACATCCGCATTCCGGGAACGGACGGCGGCAGCGTGGGAATTTCGAACACCGGCCGGCCCAGACGGTCCTGGAGCTCGGTCCAGACGGTGTGGGGATCGGCGATTCCGAGCACGGCGGGCAACCCCACCCGCCCGCGGCCGTCGGAGCCCAGCAGCGGAGCCAGCTGATCGGCGAACTGGCCGCGCCAGCTGGGATCGTCGAAGCGACGCGCGAGACCGAGCGAGTTCTGGTCGGCACGGTCGAGCGTCAGCTCGAGGACCACGGCTCGAGCCTCCAGCCCTATCTGCCCAAGATTGGCGGCGCACAACGAGGCGTGGAAGTCCCGCAGCGCGGAGGTCCCGACGACGACGAGCGGCTCGGACGAAGTCCCGTCGCCGGCGGCCATGGTCTCGGGAACCAGCGCCGATGGACGGAGCACGCCCACCGCGGTGGGGAGCAGGTGGTTTCGCTCGAGATCTCCCACGTAGCGGTAGCCGGGCAGCAGCCCGGCGGCGATGCGCGCCGAGAACCAGTGCAGCGCATCCTCCACGACCTCGGTCCCAAGCAGCGCATATGGATGCTCGGGGTCGTCCGCCGCCAACTGCGTGACCGCCCGCCCCGGTCGCTCCACGCGCTCCGGCGAGTAACCGAGCACGTCGATCGTCCCCGGCGCCAGGTGGGTCGACCCCACTCCCTTGGCGAGCACACACACTCGCGCGCCGCCCTCGGCCAGCCGCGCGCCAGCCACCAGCCCCGCGGTGCCCGCGCCGATCACGACCGCGTCGAAGTGGAGCTTCCCTCTCATGACGGCAGGTGCCCCACGTCGAGCACGCCCTGGAAGATCCAGTCGTCGAGCCGGGCCTGACGCAACTGATCGCCGTACAGGACCGGCCACACCCCCTTCCAGCGCTCTTGGAGAAACTGAAGCAGCGCCCGGTCTGCCTCCGCGGCGCTCAGACCATCCATCCCGTGCAGGACACCGGTTGCGCGATAGATGCAGAAGCCGCCCTGGCAGGGGCCCATGCCGAGTCGGAGCAGGCGGCGGATGTCGTCGAGGTTGGCGGTCTCGCGCTCACGCACCGCCCGTTCGAGCCGGGCGCGAGGGATCATCTCGCACTCGCACACAAGCTGCTCGTCCGCGAGCCGGGACTCCTTACGCGTCAGCCGCTCGCCCAGCCGGTAGTGCTCCCCTCGCTCCGAGCCGGGCAGGGCCTCGGTCGCGGTCGTGCAGGGACGGGCGTGTCCAAGCTGCCGACAGAGGGCATCGACCGTCTCCTGCGCCATTAGCCGGAACGTGGTCAGCTTGCCGCCGGTGATCGTCAGGAAGCGCTTGACCCCGTCGCGGTCCTGGTGGTCGAGCAGGGCATGGGCGCGGGTCACGTCGCGGGTCTGCGTGTCGGCGGCTTTGGCATCCTCGAACAGCGGCCGAACCCCCGTCCACACCCGCAAGGCACGCGCTTGGCGGAAGCCGGGGACCAGCTTCTCGCCGTCATCGAGCATCCGGTCGACCTCGGACTCGATCACCGTGTGGTCGTCCGGGTCCTCGGCTCGCTCGTCGGTGGTGCCGATCACGCACACCGTGCGGATCGGTACCAGGATGTCCCCGTCGGTCGGCATCTGGCAGCGGTTGATGACCGTGTTCACGAGCCGGTGGTTCATCGCGATCATGATTCCCCGCCCCGGTAGCACGCGGACGCCCTCGACTCCCGCCATACCGGCCACCTGCCCAGCCCATGCGCCGGCGGCGTTGACGGTGATCCGCGCCTCGACGTCGATCTCCTCGCCGCTGCGCATGTCGCGCAGCCGCGCGCCGGTCACCTCGTCGCCGTCCCGGTGGATCGCGATCACCGCGTGGTAGGGGAGCACCCTGGCCCCTCGCTGCTCAATCCCGCGCGCGATCGACCAGACCGTCTTCCACACGTCGATGTTCGCGTCCGGGACCCGGAACGCCCGCGAGATCTCGGGGTTCAGCCGCGGCTCGTCGCGCAACGCCACACCGGGGGCCACCTCCTCGCAGTCGACCCCCGTGACCCGGCAGGCCTCGGCGAACCGGTCGGCGTAGTCGGGATCGTCCCAGGGCGTGGTTACGAACAGGCCGCCGGTGTCCTCGATGCAGTCCGCGGCGATCCTCCGCAGGATGCGGTTCTCGGCGATGCACTCCTCGGCCGCGCGCGGATCCTTGACCGCATAGCGCCCCCCGGAGTGCAGCAAGCCGTGAAAACGCCCGCTGGTCCCCTCGGCGAGGTCGGCGCGGTCGACGAGCGTGACCTCGAGCCCACGCAGGCTGGCGTCCCAGGCCACGCCCGCCCCGGTGGCTCCGCCGCCGATCACCAGGACGTCACTGCGCAGCGCGGACATGTGCGCAGCC
>JAFAZB010000362.1 GCA_019240015.1 Solirubrobacterales bacterium | reverse complement strand
TGAACGCGTGGTGGCGCAGGACATCGTCGAGCGACGCAACCAGTAGCAGCAGCGCACGAGTCCCCAGGTAGATCAGGATCGTCGATCTCACCGCGGACAACGAGATCGCCCAGCGGGTCAGCCGGCTCGGCGCGGCCAGGCGCGCGGCGTCGCCGACCAGCGGAGCGTGATCCCCGCCGGCGCCGCCTGCAACCCCGCCAGCCGCGGGGGCGGAATCGATCGGCTCGGAGGTAGTGCCCACGCGCGCTGAGTGTAGGCGCGCGACCGCGCGGCTAGGACGCGCGTGGCGAGCCGTTACGACGCGCTGGGGGCTTTGCGCCGCGGCGTCTTGGCGGTCTTGCGCGGTGCCCGCGAGGAACTCTTCGACTGCGGCGCCGGCGTCTCCTTGACGTGCAGCATGTTGTCGACCTCACGAACCCCGGGGACGGCGCGAGCACCGCTGACCAGCCGATCGATCTCGGCCTGATCGTCGAGCTCGCCGCGCAGCGACACGACCCCGTCGACAACATCGACGTTGACCTCACCCTTGGCGGCATCAGGCCGGCGGAAGATCTCGGAGCGCACCCGGTCCGCGAGCGCTTGGTCATCCGCGGGGGGAGTTGCCGTCGCCGTGGCCTCGTGGACGATGCCCGCGGCCTGGCCTTGCATGCTCCGAGCCTTGCGGGCGCCCTGGCGGGCGAGGCGACGAGCGGTAGACCGGGTCCGGTCGACCAGCAATCTGCGCCGACGCCTGCCGTCTGCCGGATCCATCAGATACTCGATGCCGGCCCCGGCGAGCGCCGCGATCGTCAGCCGCGAGCCTCGGCGCCCCTCGCGCCGTCCGGGTGGCGGCGTACGCAGGACGAGCTGCACCGTATCCAGTCCCAGCCGGGCACCAGTCCCCGCGGCCCGTGCTCCGGTCCGCGCCACCCGGCGGGTCGCTCTGGTTCCGGTGCCGACAGATCTGCCGGCAGTCTTGGCCGCCGTCCGGATCGCGGTTATCGGCTTCGCGGCATCCTTGCGCGCAGGCATCAGATTGCGCATGTGCGCCTCCTCGGTGTCTTGTTACCCCTAGCTCGTCGCTACCCCCGCCCCGGGGCGGACAAACGGGCTGCCCCGTCGTGTGGAATCCCGCCGGGCCGGGTACTGGAAGCGCATGTCGGTCGAGGTCCCACAACCCACCGAGCCCCCCACCCCCGCAGTGCCCGACTCACCCGTGACGCCGGCGGACCCGGACCCCGGCACACCGGCCGATCCCGAGGAGCCGGCTACCGTTCCCGCGCCAGAGGAGCCCGCCACCCCGATCGTCCCAGAGCCGGGCCCGCAGGGGGCCGCTGCGGCGCGTGAGCGCGATCGCCGCGGCTAGCCCTTCAGCGCCTCTTCCGACAGACCGCGCGCGGGCGCCACGAGCGGGCATACTAGAACCGTGACGTCAGCGCTCATGTCCGAGGCGCTCGCGCCGCTTCGTGCGAATCCCACGGCCGCGGCGATCATGCTGGACATCGACGGCACGCTGGCGCCGATCGTTCAGCACGCCTCTGATGCCCACGTCCCCGAGCCGACCCGTCAGCTGCTGATCGCCGTCACCCGCCGCTATGGTCTGGTCGCCTGCGTCAGCGGGCGCCGCGCCTCGGAGGCGCGGGCGATGGTCGCGATCGGCGCGATCTCCTACGTGGGGTCGCACGGAGCGGAGCTGCTGCGGGCGGGCTGGACCGAGGCGGTGCTCGACCCGAGCGTCGAGCACTGGGCTCGGCGGATCCACGACTTCGGCCGCGAGGCCGACACGGCGGATCTGCGCCGGCGGCGGGTGAGATTCGAGGACAAGGGACCAATCGTGGCCTTCCACTGGCGTGGCGCTCCCGACGAGGACAGCGCTAAGGCCGCGATCGACGCGCTGGCCGCCAAGGCCGAGGCCGCCGGGCTTCGCACCCACTGGGGCCGGAAGGTGCTGGAGGTCCGGCCGCCGGTCAGAATCGACAAGGGGGCAGGGATCACCACCCTGCTGGCCGAGGCCGGGGACGGGATCGACGCCGCGCTCTACGTCGGCGACGACACGACCGACGTCGATGCGTTCAAGGCGCTGACGCAGCTGGTCGAGGACCATCGGGTGTCCACCGCGGTCCGGGTCGGCGTCCGTTCCGAGGAAGGACCTTCCGCGATCGCCGACGAGGCCGACGTGGTCGTCGAAGGGCCGGCGGGGGTGCGTGAGCTGCTCACCCTCCTCGTCGCCGAGTGAGGGACGGTGCGGTTCGCCGATTTTCTACGCACTACGGTTCTGATCAGCGCGGCGGCAGCCAGCGCGCTCGGCGCGGTGACGCTGGCTGGCGCCGCGGGGACCGGCGATGAGCTCGTGGTGCCGATCGCCGCGGGGTGGTGGCTGTTCGCGGCCTTGCTTGGCGTGTGGCTTGGACGCCCCGGCGAGACCTCGCCGCCGATCGCATCGCTGCTGGCGAGCGCGCGCACGCAGCCTTCGCTGCCCGAGGTCAACCCCGGCCGCACCGTGCTGAACCGGCTCTGGCCGCTGCTGCTCTCGACGCTCGGCGCCGGCGCGCTGGCGTTCATCCTGCCGCAGGTGCCCGCCGTCGCGACCGGGTTCGCGATCATCTGGTCGCTGGCCTGGAGGCGGCAGGCCTCGGCGGTGACCGCGATCGAGGAGCGAGACGGAGCACGCTTCTACGTCGAGCGAACCTCGCCCCTGCGCCCGATCAGGCTGGTGCGCACCCCGGGCTTCCGCTCGAACCTGTTCGAGCTGAATGGCGCCTCCGGCGCTCGCCGGGCCAGGCCTCGAGCGTAGGCGAATGGCCGCCGCTAGTCCTCCGGCGAGCGTCGCACCTCGCCGCTCCGGCTCGCGGGCGGATGTGCTGGTCGTCTCGATCGCGGCGACCAGCGGCTGGCGGATCGCGGCGCGCGAGCTCGGCGCCTCGATCGCCAGGACCGGCGCCACCGTGCACACGGTCGCGGCGGGCCCGCTGCCGCGGGTTCGCACCTTCCCGCTGACCGACTTGGTGCAGGCGCACGCGGCGCGGGGCGCGTGCCGGCGTGGGATCGCCGAGCGTCGGCCGCGCGCGATCATCTACTGCTCGATCACCGCCGCGCTGCTGTGGCCCTCCCCTGGCGCGGTCTGGCTCGACTCGATCGCGGCCGAGAACCGCCCGGGACGCCATGGGATCTGGCAGCGGGTGGCGGAGCGCAGACGCCTCGCGCAGACCCCGCTGGTGCTGGCAATGAACGAGACTGCGCTCGCTCCGCTGCGAGACCCCCATCCCGAGACGGTGACCGTTCCCTGTCCGGTGGAGCCGTCGGGCAGCCCGCAGCGCAGCCGTGACATCGACGTCATCACCTACGCGGGGGACCCGGAGAAGCGCCGGCTCGACCTGGTGCTCGACAGCTGGCGCCGGGCCAGGCGCGGCAACGAGACGCTCGTCGTCGCCGGCCTCGATCGGCTTCCTGGGGCGAGCGACCGGACGCTCGAGGGGGTGCAGGTGGCAGGGCGTCTGCCCAGCGCCGAGTACCGCGCGCTGCTGCGCCGGGCGCGCGTATTCCTGGCCGCTCCCAAGCGTGAGGACTACGGGATCGCGCCGCTGGAGGCGCTCGCCGACGGCTGCATGCTGGTCTCGACCCCCTCACCGGGGCCGTACCCGGCGCTGGCATTGGCGCGCTCGCTCGACCCGCGCCTGGTCGACCAGGATCTGGCCGGGGCGCTCCGGGTCGCGCTCGAGGATCCAGTCCCGCGGTATGCCGAGCGCGCTCTGGAGTTGCTGGCGCCGTTCCGCCGAGCGGCGGTCGACCGGGCGATCGCCGAGCAGGTGCTGCCTCGATTGCTGCCAGGATGGCGGGCGTGAGCGGAGCGCCAGGCTTCATCCCGAGCCCCTCCTCGAACGGGATCAGCCTCGGCCCGTTGTTCCTGCACGCGTACGGGATCGCCTATGTATTCGCGGTGCTGGGGGCGGTATTGGTCGCGAGGCGGCGGTGGGAGCGTCTCGGCGGCAGCCGGGAGCTGGTCTACGAAGTGGCGATGTGGGGCTTCCCGGCGGGGCTGATCGGCGGCCGGATCTACTTTCTGATCACCACCCCCAGCCAGATCCCTCCACACTGGTGGGGCCCGTTCGCGATCTGGAAGGGTGGGCTGGGGATTTGGGGCGGGATCGCGGGGGGGACGCTCGCAGGGCTCTGGGTGCTACGCCGCCGAGGGATCGAGATCCCCACCTTCATGGACGTGGGCGCGCCGGGACTGCTGGTGGCACAGGCGATCGGGCGGATCGGCAACTACTTCAACCAGGAGCTGTACGGCGCCCCGTCGCGCCTGCCCTGGGCGCTGAAGATCGATCCGGCCCATCGCTATCCCGGGTACGCGCAGTACTCGACGTTCGAGCCGACGTTTCTGTATGAGCTGATCTGGGATCTGGGGCTGGCGGCATTCCTCGTCTGGCTCGGTCATCACCGCAAGATCAGACCGCCGGGTCTATTCGCCCTGTATGTCGCCGGCTATTCGGCGTTCAGGATCTTCGAGGAGACGCAGCGGATCGATTACTCGAACCACTTCCTCGGCATGCGCGTGAACTTCTGGCTCGCGTCGGTGCTGTGCGTGATCGGGCTGACCTGGTTCGTCGCGATCCAGCGCGGCTGGCGGTGGAGCGGGGCCCGGGGCGAAGGCAGGACGTCGGTCGCCGCCGCGGGCGGCCGCGGGCCTCGCGGGCGATAGCTACCGCCGCCCGTAGGAGCCGATCAGCGTTCCCAACGCCACCGCCGCGGTCCGGAGCTGGTCGGCGGAGAACCCGGTCTTGAGCATCGAGGAAGATGACAGCGCGCTCAGCGTCAGCACGTACTGGTGGGGCCGGCCGCCACGCGGTGGGCAGGGGCCGCGGTAGCCGAGCGTTCCGAAGCTGTTGCGCCCCTGCACCGCCCCCGGCGGCAGCGGGCCGGCGCCGATGCCGGCCACCCCAGGCCGGATCCCCGCCACCGCCCAGTGAACGAAGTTGGCGGTCGGGGCGTCGGGGTCGCGCATCACCAGCACCAGCTCGCGTACGGAGGAGGGAACCCCGGACCAGCGCACCGGCAGCACGGAGTCCGCTCCGTCGCAGGTGTACCGAGACGGGATCGCGCCACCGGGCGGGAACGCCGGGCTGGTCAAACGGAGCCCGGCTAGGGTGGAGCCGGCGGCCGTCGAGCTCGCGCCGGCCGCAGTCGAAGTCGGGCTCCTCGGAGCGCTGGCGGCGGTAGTTTCCGAGCGGCTCGCGCGCGTCGCCACGCCGCCGCAGCCGCCCGCCGTCAGCATCGCCATCAGCGCCACCGCCACCCGCCACGCCGTCGCCACGCTCGCCCTCAGACCGCCGCTCGGTGGCGCGGCCGCAGCGCCTGCACCTCGGGCCACGGCCTGGTGTTCGCGATCTCGGCGGCCGTCAGCCACGCCCGGCGCGCGGTCGCGATCCCGTAGCGCGCGACCTCGAAGCCCCTCACTCGATGAGCGTCGCAATTGATCACGATCGGGATCCCGGCGGCGGCCGCCGCCCGCGCGGTGACGTCGTTGATGTCCCGCCGATCCGGGCTGGCGTTGATCTCCAGCATCGTGCCGGTCCGGGCCGCGGCCTCGAGCACCCGCTCGACGTCGAACGCGTACGGCGCTCGCCGCTCGATCTTGCGACCCGACAGATGGCCGATCGCGTCCACCAGCGGATGCTCGATCGCCCTCAGCAGCCGACCGGTCATCGCCTCGGCGTCCATCCGAAACGATGAGTGGACCGAGGCGATCACCCAGTCGAGCTCTGTCAATAGCTCGTCGGGATAGTCGAGCGAGCCGTCGGGAAGGACGTTGACCTCGGAGCCTGCCAGCAGCGTGATGCCGTCGAGCTCAGCGGAGCGAATCCGCTCGACTTGGTCACGCAGAGCCAGCGGCGAGACGTCCTCCCCGAACCCGAAGCTAGCCGAGTGGTCGGTGACCGCGAGGTACTCGTAGCCCGCCTCCCGAGCTGCCATCCCCATCTGCTCGATCGATGCGGTCCCGTCGGAGGCGGTGGTGTGGCTGTGGAGATCGCCGCGCAGGTCACCCAGCTGGACAAGCTCGGGGAGCCTCGCTGCGGCCGCGGCCTCGAGCTCGCCGCGGTTCTCGCGTAGCTCCGGCTCGATGTACTGCAGCCCCAGCAGCGCGTAGACCTCCCCCTCGGTGGTGCACTTGGTGGTGTGGCCGGTGCTGTCGTCGAGCACCCCGTACTCGGACACGTGCAGCCCCTTGCGGACCGCCGCGTCGCGCAGCGCCATGTTGTGCTCCTTGGAGCCCGTGAAGTGCTGGAGCAGGTTGCCGAACTGCTCCGGCGCCACGATCCGCAGATCGATCTTCAGACCGGTGTGGGTGCGCAGCCGGACCCCCGCCTCGCCGGGGATCTGCGCCGCCTCCACGAGCTCGAGCGCGGCGGCCGCTCGGGCGAGCGCCCCGGGGTCGCTGGCGGTGGCGATTACGTCCAGGTCCTTGACGCTGTCGGTCATCCGCCGAGCCGAGCCCGCCAGCTCGACCCGCTCTGACGCAGGGTGCTCTCGCAGCGCGGCGATCAGCTGCTCACCGACGGCGAGCGCCCGGTGCAACACCACACGCGCGCGAGGCTCGCCGGCCCCGGCGTCGGCCAGCGCCGCCAGGATGCTCTCCTCGGCTTTTGGCCCGAAGCCCTTCAGCGTGCGAATCCGTTCGCCTTCGGCGGCGGCTCGCAGCGAATCGATCGAGTCGATCGACAGCTCCTCGAACAGCCGCCGCGCCCGCTTCGGCCCCAACCCGGGAAGCCGTGTTACCTCGATCAGGCCGGACGGGAACCTCGCGCGGAGCTTGACCGCGGCTGGAATCGCACCATCGTCCGCGAGCGCCAGCACCTTCTCCTGAATCGTCGCCCCGATTCCGGGCAGCTCTGTGGCGCGGCCCTGGCGCGCGAGTGCCGAGACGGACACGGACGCGTCCCGAACGGCCTTGGCCGCATTGCGGTACGCCACGACTCGGTGAATGATCGCGCCGTCCAGCTCGTACAGGTCGCCGAGCTCCTCGAGCGCCGCGGCGATCTCGGAGTTGGTGGGGTCGGGCATCCGGTCTTAGGCTAATAGCGGGCGGCGTCTGCGCGCCGTCCGCGTGTCGCCGGATACGCTCCCCCGCAGCGAGCCGCAGCATCCCCGCCTCGATGACCCGGACCCCCGATCTGATCAGCATCGTCGATGCCGACCCGGACCTGGGCGAGCTACTGAGCGAATCCGAACGAGACCGGGCCCGGCGGGACGCATTGACCCGCGTGCGCCGGCTCTCGCCGGGTGCCTGGGACGCGGCCACGGCGATCGAGCCCGAGACACACCACCGTGGCTTCCTGATCATCGACGGGCTGATCAGTCGCGAGGTAGACGTCCTCGCTCGGCGCTGCGTCGAGCTGCTGGGTCCTGGCGACGTGCTGCGGCCATGGCGGTGGGATGAGGACGGCTCCCACGTCCACGCGGAGGTGGGTTGGATCGTGCTCGAGCCGACGCGGCTGGCGGTACTCGATCACGGACTCGTGACCCGTATGAATCCTTGGCCCCAGCTCGGCGTCGAGCTGTTCAGCCGGGGCACTCGGCGCGCGCACTCCCTCGCTGTCGCCCTGGCGATCGCCCACCATCAGCGCCTCGACGATCGTCTGCTGCTCACGCTGTGGCACCTGGCCGAGCGCTGGGGACGGGTGCGCCCGGACGGCATCGTCCTGCCGCTGCCCCTCTCCCATCAGCGCCTGGCCGACCTGGTAGGGGCGCACCGACCGTCGGTCACGACTGCGATGGGAGAGCTGGTTCGCGCGGGCGCGGTCAGCCGCAGCGACGGCCAGTGGATGCTTCACGGCTCCCCGCCGGACCAGCTCCGTCATCACCGCCTGGTTGCGGTGATGAGCTGACCGGCCCTGCCCCTGACGGGCGTGGCGGCCGCGCACGGCCAGCCCGTCACGGGGACGGGCTGGCCGGGAGCCCGACCCTCAGCGGAGCGTTCCGCGGCGCCCGCCGAAGAACGCGAAGACCGCCAAAATCGCGATCAGGAACAGGAGCGGATGGATCGCCAGGCCGCCGCCGATTGCGAGGATCAACAGAATCACTGCTAGTGCGAGAAGCATGCTCACCTCCTTCTTGGCTTCGTCGATGTACCCCGTGCGCGCGGTCGCGGGGACGCCCCTCGGTACGTGGCCTGACGTCCGCATCCGGACCTCCACCCCAAGCCCCAGTCCAGGGGCGGGCGTGCGAGTCGGGCCCGGGCGCGTGCGATCGGCGCCCGGCGCGTGCGATCGGCGCCCGGCGCGCGAGTCCCCTGCCCGGCGCGCTATACTTTTTGAAGTAAGCGAATCGACCAAGGAGCCCCAATGGCAGGCAGCGTCACTGAAGTCACCGACAACAACTTTCAAGCGGAGGTGCTCGAGGCCGAGGTCCCCGTTCTGGTGGACTTCTGGGCGCCTTGGTGCGGACCTTGTCGGATGGTCGCGCCGGTGGTGGAGGAAATCGCCAAGGAGCGCGCCGACGAGCTCAAGGTCGTCAAGCTGAACACTGACGAGAACCAGAACACGGCGGTCCAGTTCAACGTGATGTCGATCCCGACGCTGATCCTGTTCCGACACGGTCAGCCGGTCAAGACCGTGATCGGCGCATATCCGAAGCGGCGCCTCGAGAGCGAGCTCGAGCCCGCGCTGGCGTAAGGCCCGCGCGGCGCGGCCGGCGCCGTTCGCGCCCCGGCGAGCGTCGCGCGCCCGGGGAGCGTCGCGCGCCCCGGGGAGCGATCACAATCCACTCACTGGTGCGGCCTCAGCCGGGGGTCTGCGCGATGGGCATGACATAACCGTCACCCACGCACACACCCCCGGCACGAGCAGGAGCAGAGTGCATGTTTTGATGATGCGGAGGGGGGCGCGGAGGGCGCGCGGCGGGGGCGGGGCGCCCGCG
>JAFAZB010000356.1 GCA_019240015.1 Solirubrobacterales bacterium | reverse complement strand
GATCGCCTCGTGGAACGGCAGCAGCGTCTTGCACCCTTCGATCTCGTACTCCCGCAGCGCCCGCAGCATCCGCGCCGTCGCCTGCTCCCGGTCGACGTCCCACACGATCAGCTTCGCCACCATCGGGTCGTACAGAGGAGAGATCGTCGATCCTTCACCCACCCCCGAGTCGACCCTGACCCCTGGGCCGGCGGGCTCGCGGTAGGCGCCGATCGCGCCCGGCGCGGGGGCAAAGTTCCTGCTCGCGTCCTCGGCGTTGATCCGGCACTCGATCGCGTGTCCGTGGAGCGCTACATCGCGCTGTGCGATCGACAGCGGCTCGCCCGCGGCGACCCGGATCCCCTCCTTGACGATGTCGATCCCGGTCACCATCTCGGTCACACAGTGCTCGACCTGGACGCGGGTGTTCATCTCGAGAAAGAAGTACTCGCCGTCCTGGAGCAAGCCCTCGATCGTGCCGGCACCCGCGTAGGAGACGGCCGCGGCCGCGTCGGTGGCGATCTTGCCGATCTTGGCGCGCAGCTTCTCGTTGACCGCCGGAGCCGGCGCCTCCTCGATCAGCTTCTGGTGACGGCGCTGAAGCGAGCAGTCGCGCTCGCCCAGGTGGATCACGTTGCCGTGCTTGTCCGCCAGCACCTGGACCTCGACGTGGCGCGGATCGGGCAGGTAGCGCTCGAGGTAGACCGTCGGGTCCGAGAAGAACTTCTCGCCCTCGCGCGCCGCGCCTTCGAACGCCGAGGCCAGCTCGTCCTCGGAGAGCGCGACCCGGAACCCCTTCCCGCCGCCGCCGCCGGCCGCCTTGACCGCGACCGGGAAGCCGATCTGATCCGCGATCACCTTGCGCGCGTCCTCGACGGTCTCCACCGGGGCCGTCGTCCCCGGCACGATCGGCACGCCCGCCTGCTGCATCAGCTCCCGGGCGCGGGTCTTCGAGCCCATCGCCTCGATCGCGCTCGAGGGCGGTCCGATGAACACGATCTGCCGCTCCTCGAGCGCTCGCGCGAAGGCCGCGTTCTCGGCCAGAAACCCGTAGCCGGGATGCACCGCCTCGGCGCCCGAGCGCTCGATCGCGTCGAGCAGCTTGTCGATCGCCAGGTAGCTCTCGGGGGCGGGGCCGGGGCCGAGCAGGTAGGCCTCGCCGGCGCGCCTGACGTGGAGCGCGTCGCGGTCGAGCTCGGAATACACGGCGACCGTGGCGATCCCCAGCTCCTCGCATGCGCGGATGACTCTGACCGCGATCTCGCCGCGGTTGGCGACCAGGACCTTCGAGAACATGACCGGCGCGGGACTTTACATTGGACGCGTTCGGCGTCTGCGCGCGTCCGCCCGCGCGGCCCGCTCAACGTGCGCCGAGCACCATCCCGGCGGCGACGGTGTCGTTGGTCACCTCATCGATCAGGATGAAGCTTCCGGTGGTGCGGTTGCGCCAGTACGGATCGACCATCAGCGGCACGCTGCAGCGCAGATGGACCCGGCCGATCTCGTTCAGCTCCAGCTCCGAGGCCTGCTCGTGAGCGAGCGTGTTGACGTCCACGCGATGCTCGAGCTGGTCGACGACGGCGCGGGCGCTGCGCGTCGTGTGCTTGATCGCATAACGGCCGCCGGGACGCAGCGGCTGCTCGCTCATCCAGCACACCATCGCCTCGAGCTCCTTGGCGGTCGCCGGCGGGTCCTCGGCCTCGACGATCATGTCGCCCCGGGAGACGTCGAGCTCGTCGGCGAAGCGCAGCGCGACCGACATCGTCGGGAAGGCGGCCTCGAGCTCACCGGAGAAGCCGTCGATCGCGCTGATCTGCGTGCGACGGCCGCTGGGTAGCACGACCACCTCGCAGCCCGGACGCAGCACGCCGCCGGCGACCTGACCGGCGTAGCCGCGGTAGTCGTGGTGCTCGTCGCTCATCGGCCGGATCACCCACTGCACGGGGAAGCGCACGTCCGCGAGATTGCGGTCCGGGGCGATCACGACGTGCTCCAGGTGGTAGAGCAGCGGGGCGGCGCCAAACCACTGCATCGCATCGGAGCGCTCGACGACGTTGTCACCGTGCAGCGCCGAGATCGGGATGAAGGTGATGTCGGGGATCTGGAGGCGAGCCGTCCAGTCGGTGAGCTCGTCGAGGATCGAGTAGAACACGGCCTCGTCGTAGTCGACCAGGTCCATCTTGTTCACGCACACCACCAGGTGCGGGATCCGCAGCAGCGACGCGATATACGCGTGGCGCCTGGTCTGCTCGCTGACGCCCTTGCGCGCGTCGACCAGCACGATCGAGAGATCGGCGGTCGAGGCTCCGGTGACCATGTTGCGCGTGTACTGCTCGTGGCCCGGAGTGTCCGCGATGATGAACTTGCGCCGCGGTGTCTGGAAGTACCGGTAGGCGACGTCGATCGTGATTCCCTGCTCGCGCTCCGCGCGCAGGCCATCGGTCAGCAGCGCCAGGTTCAGGTATCCATCGCCGCGCCGCTCGGAGGTCTGCGCGACGTGCTCGAGCTGATCCTCGAGGATCGCCTTGGAGTCATGGAGCAAGCGCCCGATCAAGGTCGACTTGCCATCGTCGACCGAGCCCGCGGTGGCGATCCGCAGCAGCTCGCGGGTGCGCGTCCGGACCGCGTGACCGTTGGTGGCGGCGCCGGGCACGGCTAGAAATAGCCCTCGCGCTTGCGGTCCTCCATCGCGGCCTCGGTGACGCGATCGTCCGCCCGCGTCTCGCCGCGCTCGGTGACCCGGGTGGCGGCGATCTCGGCTACGACCGCTTCGAGCGTGACAGCCCGGGAGCGCACCGCGCCGGTGCAGGTCATGTCGCCAACCGTGCGGTAACGGACGAACTCCTCGAAGGGCTGCTCGCCGTCGATCAGCTGCACGTGGGGACTGTGCGCGTAGAGCATCCCGTCGCGCTCGAACACCTGGCGGGCGTGGGAGTAGTAGATCGAGGGGACCTCCAGGCGCTCCTGGGCGATGTACTGCCACACGTCGAGCTCGGTCCAGTTGGAGATCGGGAACACGCGCACGTGCTCGCCCTTGCGGACCCGCCCGTTGTAGAGCGCCCACAGCTCGGGACGCTGGCGCTTTGGATCCCACTGCCCGAAGTCGTCGCGGAAGGAGAACATCCGCTCCTTGGCGCGTGCGCGCTCCTCGTCACGGCGAGCGCCGCCGAAGGCCGCGTCGAAGCGGTGCGCGGCGATCGCGTCGAGCAGGGTCACCGTCTGCAGCGCGTTGCGCGACGCGCGCGGTCCGCGCTCCTC
>JAFAZB010000146.1 GCA_019240015.1 Solirubrobacterales bacterium | reverse complement strand
GATCGCCTGCGCGAGCTGCGCGACCGCGGGGTCACCCTGATCCTGACCACGCACGACATGCACGAGGCCGCGGTGCTCACCGACCGGGTCGGAATCATGGACCATGGCAAGCTGCTTGCGCTCGACACCCCGGCGGCACTGATGCGCTCGCTGCCGGGGAGCTCGACGCTCGAGCTGACGCTGGATGGCCGCAACGGCGCTACGGGTGAGCAGCTGCTTGCCGCACTCCAAGGGCTACCCGAGGTCGAGCGCGTGGAGGCGCTTCACGAGGAGGGCGGCGCGGAGCGTGCGCAGCTGCGCGTGCGTCTGTACGTCTCGGGGGAGGCACCACAGCTCGTGGGGCCCGCCGCCACGTTGCTCGCGGGCCTGGGCGTGAGCATGAGCGGGGTGGAGCTGGGGACGCCGACGCTCGAGGACGTGTTCATCCGCCTGACCGGTCGCACATTGCGATGAGCGCGCTCGCCGCGTCCGTTCCGACCGTGACCCAGGCGCGCGCGTTCCGCGCCGTGCTGCGCCGGGATCTATTCGTGACGTGGTCCGAGCTGCCGGTGTTCCTCGCGCAGGTGATCCTCCAGCCCCTGTTCCTGCTGTTCGTGTTCGGGAAGGTGCTGGGAGCGCTCGGCTACACCCGCGGCGGCTATTCGCACCTGTTGTTCCCTGGGCTGCTCGCGCTGACAGCCGTGATCACCGGGATGCAAACGCTGGCCTTCCCACTCGTGGTCGAGTTCGGTTGGACCAAGGAGATCGAGGATCGCCTGCTGGCCCCGATGGCCACCGGGCTGGTTGCAGCCGAGAAGGTGCTGTTCGCGACCATGCGCGCGATCGTCGCGACGGCACTGATGATCCCGGTGGGGATCCTGGTGCTCGGCTCGATCCCCTGGCGCTGGAGCGGGGTGCCGCTGCTCGTCTTGATCCTGGTGCTGGGCAGTCTGCTGGGTGCCGGGCTGGGGTTGGTGATGGGGACGCTGGTGGTCCCGCAACGGATCAACATCGTCTTCTCGCTGGTGTTCACGCCGTTGCTGTTCACCGGCTGCAGTCAGTATCCGTGGCCCTCGCTGTCGCGCCTGGAGTGGTTCCAGATCGTCACGGCCGCCAACCCCATGACCTATGTGAGCGAGGCGATGCGAGCGGCGTTGGTCCCCCGCGTGGCCCACATCGAGCCTTGGGTGTGCCTGCTGGTGCTCGCGGGCGCGCTGACGGTGCTGATGGCGATCGGTGTGCGCGGCTTCTACCGTCGGGCGATCGATTGAACCGGGCCCACAACATTGTCTGCTCGTGGGGGCGGGCGGCCCGCGTGAGCGCGGGGGGCAACGCGGCCCGGGTGAGCGCGGGGGGCGCGGCCCGGGTGAGCCGGAGGGGCGGGCGGCCCGGACGCGGGCCGCCGTGCCCCACCCCGCCCCGGCCCCCAACTTTGGCGATTTGGTTCGACCCCCCCGAACCAATTCGCCAAAGTTCGCAACGCGCGCGCAGACGGACCGGGACCTCGGCGCCGACGCGACCCCCCGGCCGCTAGGGAGGTGCGGCCGCCCCCCGGCGCTACGAGGTACGGGCTGCCCGTCTCGCCGCGGCCCGCTCGCGGAGTTGCTCCTGCTCGACCAGTCCCTTCAGCTGCTGCACGCTGGTGCGCAGATGTGAGGAGACCCGGGGGCCGGCGAGTCGCTCCGCCAGCCATCCGAGGAGCCCCGAGCCGGCGACGCCGTAGGCGAGCCGGATCTCGACCGAGGTGCCGCCGCCCGACGTTTCCCGCAGACGCCATCGTCCGCGCTGGTCGACCCCCGTCACTGAGGTCCACGCCAGCTCCCGCGGCTCGTCCCACTCCACGACCTCGATCAGCCCGCCCACTTCGGCGGAGCCGATCCGGAACAGCATCCGGTAGCGGGCGCCGAGTCCGGTCGCCTGGTCGTCGGCCACCTCCCAGCGGGTCACGCCGGACATGAAGCTGAGCACCCGCTCTGGATCGGCGACGATCGTCCAGACCGACTCGATCGGCGCTGAGACGATGGTACGGGCGCACGCCCTCACGCGCTCACGACCCCTCTCGGCTCACGCGCTCACGACCCCTCCCGGCTCACGCGCTCAGGCCCCCGCCGCTCACGACCCTCACGTGCTCACGCCCCCTCGCGTGCTCACCCGATCACCGGCAGGCGGCGCTCGAGCGCGAGCGCGTCGAGCGTGTCCTGCATCAGTTGGGTCAGGTGGTCGTAGATCTCGTCGAGATCGGGGTCGGGACCGAACTGGGCGCGCAGGTCGATTGGCGGCAGCGTCTCGATCGTGATCTTCGCCGGCAAGGGGATGTGGCCCAGCATGTCGCCGATGTTGAGCACCCAGGGCAGCGCCAGCGAGATCGGGAGCACTTTCAGCCGGAACATGCGGTCGAGCCGCAGCAGGCTCGCGAGCCGCTCGCCCCGGGACAGAAACAGCGCCGTCTCTTGGCCACCGATCGACACGACCGGAACGATCGGGACGTCCTGCTCCAGCGCCAGGCGAATGAAGCCCTTGCGACGGCCGAAGTCGACCCGGTTGCGCTGCCAGCTCGGGCGGTGGACCTCGTAGTCGCCTCCGGGATAGACGAGTAGTGCCGCCCCGGACTCGAGTGCCTTGCTGGCGTTGTCCGGGGACGCGGCGACCGTCCCGAACTTCCGCAGCGACCCCAGCTGGGGCATCGATAGCACCAGGTTGTGGGCCAGCTGGTAGAAGGCGCGCTCGACCCCGAAGTAGGTGTTGAACGCGAGCGTGAAGACGATCGTGTCCGGGGTCATGTTTCCGCCGGAGTGATTGCCGACCAGCAGCACCGGGCCCGAGTCGGGCACGTTCCCCAACCCTCGGACCTCGCCCCGGAACCACAGGCTGGCCATCAGCCACATCATCGGCAGCCGCTCGCGGATGAAGTCGGGGTCGCGCTCGTCGAGATCGGCACGCGGAATCCGGCTCTGGGCCTGCTGCGCGATCCCGCGCAGCGCCCGTCCGAGCAGCGAGCCGCGCGTGCGACCGTCCCCGCCCGGCTCCTCCGTGGTCGCGAGGTGGCCGTTCGTGCTCGCTGTGCCCGCGACGCCCGTCTTCGCCATGACCAGGATGTTAATCGCCGCGCGCGGCCCGGTTCACACGCATGCGCTCCGAACCGAGCCGCGCCACCACAGGGGCACCCGCGTCCAGCGTCACGCGGCTTCGACGCCGCCCACGCCGGCGCTCGCTGCGGGGACCAGCCGGCGCCTCTCGTTGCGAGCGAAGAAGTCGAGCAGCAGCCCGTGGGTCTCCTCGGGGTGCTCGACTTGCGGGACGTGGCCGCAGGCGTCGATCGTCAGCTGCTCCGCGCTCGGAAGCCACTTGCGGACGTGCCGCGAGAAAGCGTGCGGGACCAGCCTGTCGTGGCTCCCCCACACGAACAGCGCGGGGGGTTGAAGCTCGGCCAGCCGCGGATAGAAGCCCCGGTCGCCGAACGGCGCCTCGAGGTAGATGTTCCGGGCAGAGGACAGGAACGCGTACCGCGCCCCGGCCGAGTGATAGATGCGCCTGAACTCGTCGACCATCAGCTCGCCGACCGCGGGGTCGACCGCGTCTCGGTCGTAGAACATGCTCCAGAACTGGGTTGCCACGGTGGAGCGGCGGAAGCCGTGCGGGAGCAGCCCGAACTCCGGACGCAGCAGCCGCACCAGCGGGTGCAGGCCACGCCTGATCCACGCCACGGCGGGGCACAGCGCCACCAAGCTCCGCACCCGCTCGGGCGCGACCAGCCCGAGCTCGATCGCCACCCTGCCGCCCATCGAGTTACCGACCACGTGCGCGCTGGAAATGT
Organism: Solirubrobacterales bacterium; assembly: GCA_019240015.1. Lineage (GTDB taxonomy): Bacteria > Actinomycetota > Thermoleophilia > Solirubrobacterales > Solirubrobacteraceae > Palsa-465. Next base: position 1,120 of record JAFAZB010000146.1, on the reverse strand, counting down.
CGAGCTCGTCCATCGCGCCGAGCATGATGTCCGCGAACCAGCCGGCGTTGTAGGCGCCGAGCGCGGGCTTGCTGGAGGCGCCGAAGCCGGGCAGGTCGGGGGCGTGCACCCGGTAGCGGTGGCTGAGCGCGGCCGCGGTCTCGAACAACGAGGCCCGTGTGCTGCCCAGCCCATGCAGCAGCAGCACGTCTGGTCCTTGACCCATCGTGAGCGTCGAGACGCGATGGCGGCCGACGTGGAGCTCATGGACCTGGAGCAACGGCGGACGGCCATTGGGAAGCCTGAACATGCCCTCGAACGCGACCGCATAGTCGAGGTTGCCGCGCACCGAGAGCAGCCGCCGCTCGAAAGCCTCAACGCCTGAGAACTCGCCGGCCCGCAGCCGGAGCCAGGTATCCGAGTCGCTGGCGATCGTCACGTCCGGCACGCGATTCGTGGCGCCCTTGCGCACACGCGCAGTGGTGCTGGTGCAACGCACCTCCCAGCTGTGGCCGATGTCGCACAGCCTCACGTGGAAGGTGGCGTCAAACTCGGGGTCGGCGCCGAGATACCGCTCGGGCAGCGAGCGGAAGGCCTCCTCCACTGCGGCCAGACGCTCGGCCTGGGTGAGCTTTTCGGGCACCGCGGGCACGCTATCGACCGCCTCGGGTGCGGCCTTGGCGGGGCGCTAGGGTTGCCGGATCTTGCGGGCAGTTTCGCTTCACGACACCCGGACCGGTGAGATCCGCGCGCTGGAACCCAAGGAGCCAGGGCGGGTGCGGATCTACGCCTGCGGCCCGACCGTGTACGGCCGGATCCACGTCGGCAACGCGAGGCCGTTCGTGGTGTTCTCGCTGCTCAAGCGCTTCCTCGTGCACGAGGGGTACCGGGTCGTATTTGTCGCAAACGTCACGGACATCAACGACAAGATCTATGCCGCTGCCGCCCGGGAGGGCGTCCACAGCGATGCCCTGGCCCGCGAAATGACCGCCGCTTACCTCGCCGACACCGATGGGTTGGGGCTGGGGCGCCCCGACCACGAGCCGCTGGCCAGCCAGACAATCGGAGGGATCATCGAGCTGATCGAGCGACTGATCGAGGGCGGGCATGCGTATGCAGTGAACGGCGACGTTTATTTCTC
>JAFAZB010000120.1 GCA_019240015.1 Solirubrobacterales bacterium | reverse complement strand
ACCTGCTGCTGCTGGCGCGCGCCGACGCCGAGCGTGTGCAGCCCTACCGCCCGACGGATCTCGCCGAGGTCCTGGTGGAGGCCGCATCGGAGCTGGAACCGATGGCCGACGGCCACGAGCTGGCGATCGACGCAGGCCCGGCACGCGTCGCCGGTGCTCGCGACGAGCTCCACCGGCTCGTCCTCAACCTGCTCGAGAACGCCGTTCGGCACACGCCGCCGGGGACCCATGTGATGGCCTCGACCACCACCAATGACGGTCACGCGATGCTGATCGTTCAGGACGATGGGCCCGGGATTCCGCCCGAGCTCGAGGATCGCGTGTTCGAACGCTTCGTGCGCGGCGGGCGCGACGGCGGTCGTGGATCCGGGCTGGGCCTGGCGATCGTCCGCGCGGTAGCCGAGTCACACGGGGGGAAGGTGACGCTCGAGCGCCCGGGTGGCGCGCCGGCGCTCGAGCGCCCGGGCGCCACGCAGGCGCGAACCCGTGCGGGCACCCCAGCGGCGGGGACACGGCTGGTGATCAGGCTCCCGGCGCTGAACCAGCTCGACGGCCAGCGCAAGCAGCCCGCCGCTCACACCTCCACCACCACCGGCAGCACCATCGGCCGGCGTCGCAACCGGTCGTAGACGAACGCCGCGAGGTCATCGTGAAGCTCCTGCTGGAGCAGGTCGATCTCGCGCACCCCATCCTGTGCGGCCCGAGCCAGCGAGTGCTCGACCTCCTCGCGGATCTCGCGTGCCAGACCGTCGGCCTGCTCGATGAATGGGACGCCGCGGAAGATCACCTCGGGCGGCGCGACCGACTCCCCGGTCTGCTCGGAGACAGTCGCGACGACGATGAAGATCCCATCGGCCGACAGCATCCGCCGGTCGCGGAGCGCCACGTCCGCGGGATCGCCGATATCGACTCCGTCGACGAAGATCATCCCCGACTGCTCGGGCTCGCCGAGGGCGGCGCCGTGCGAGTCGATCTCGAGCGGCAGCCCGTTCTCGCTGCGGAACACGGCGCTGGGATCGATCCCCACGGCATCGGCGAGCTGGGAGTGCAGGTGCAGGCGCTTGTGGTCGCCGTGGACTGGCAGCACGTAGCGCGGCTTGACCAGGTTCAGCATCAGCTTGAGCTCCTCCACATAGCCGTGTCCGGAGGCGTGGATCGGCGCATCGCGGGGGGTGATCACGTCACAGCCGATGTGGTAGAGCCGGTCGACCGTCTCGTTGACCGCGCGTTCGTTGCCGGGGATCGGAGTGGCCGAGAAGACCACCGTGTCGCCGCGACGGAGCTGGATCAGCCGGTGGTCGTTGTGGGCCATCCTTCGCAGCGCTGACAGCGGCTCTCCCTGGGAACCGGTCGAGATCACGACGATCTTGTGCTCGGGCCAGTCCTCGACTTCCTGGGGCTGGACGAGGATCCCCTCGGGCAGCTCGATGTGGCCGAGCGAGCGACCGATGTTGACGTTCTTTCGCATCGAGCGACCTACCAGCGAGACCTTTCGCCCGAGCGTCGCGGCGGCGTCCACCACCTGCTGGACGCGGTGGATGTTCGAGGCGAAGCTGGTGACGATGATCCGGCCCTCCGCGCGCGCGAACACCTCCTCGAGGTGGGGCCCGACCTCGCGTTCGGAGGGCGAGAACCCCGGTCGGTCGGCGTTGGTCGAGTCCCCGCACAGCAGCAGGACGCCCTCGCGTCCCAGCTCCGCCAGGCGCGAGACGTCGGCGGGGGGCCCGTCGACCGGGGTTTGATCGAACTTGTAGTCGCCGGTCACCAGGACTGTCCCCAACCGGGTACCGAGCACGACGGCGCATGAATCGGGAATCGAGTGGGTCATGTGGACCAGCTCGAGCGTGAACGGCCCCAGCTCCAGCTGCTCCCCGGGTTGCAGATCGTCGAGCGAGACCTCCCGTAGGTTGTGCTCGTCGAGCTTGGAGCGAGCCATCGCGATCGTCAGCCGGCCGCCGTACACGGGGGGCGCCGCGGCGGCGCCGAGCTCCCGCAGCAGCCAGGGAAGCGCACCCAGGTGGTCCTCGTGACCATGGGTGATCACGATCGCCTCGATGTCGCGCACCCGGTCGCGCAAGTATCCGAAGTCGGGCAGCACGAGGTCGATCCCGAGCATGTCCGTGGTCGGGAACCGCAGTCCGGTGTCGACCACGACGATCCGTCCGTCGTACTCGACGACCGTCATGTTCTTGCCGATCTCGCCGAGCCCGCCGAGCGGCAGCACACGCAGCCGTTGGCCGTTCACGCGCTGGCTCGCCGGAGCTCGCCCGACCCCGGTCTGGCTTGCGTCATCCAGCTGCGGCCGCGAGCATCCCGTGGCGCTCGAGCAGCTCGCGCACGGTTGCGGTCTCTCGCTCGTCGAGCTCGACATACGGCAGCCGGGGCGCCCCAACCGCGATGCCGATCATGTTCAGCGCCGCTTTGACGCTGCACGCCAGCGGCGCGACCCCGAGGTCCCGGTAGACATCCTGAAGGCCGTGGTCGAGCTCGCGTCGCCGCTCGGGCTCGTCGACCATCCGCCGCATCTCCTCGCCGAACAGGTGGCTGGCAACGAGGATGCCCCCCGGCTCCCCGAGATCGAGCACGTCGGCAAGCAGGTCGTCGTTGCCCGCGTAGATCGCAAGCCCGTCGATCTTTGCCAGGTTCGCGGGGTT
>JAFAZB010000089.1 GCA_019240015.1 Solirubrobacterales bacterium | reverse complement strand
TGTTACTCACCCGTTCGCGGCTTTGCCCCAGGCCGAAGCCTGGTTCGTCGCTCCACTTGCATGTGTTAGGCACGCCGCCAGCGTTCGTCCTGAGCCAGGATCAAACTCTCCGTGAAGAACTACTAATTCACAAAGAGTCGTCAGGAGTACGACTCGCTCATGCGAGGCGCAAGCGCCTCGACGTGCGAGTCAGGTCCTGGGCCTGTCCCTGGTGGAACCAGGCCCTCGCGCCCGCTCTGGGGAGCCCTTCGTACACAGAGGGCTCCGGGGCGCAAGACGGGGTCAATTCTGGCACCGCCGTCCGATTGCCCGCGTCAGCGGGGTCGAGCGACGGCGTCGAACCTGGACACACTCCTCGACCGAGGGTCGGTCGAAGGGTGCGCATGCTGTTGAGTTTTCAAAGACCGTCGCACCACTTCTAGAGGGGGTTCCTCCTCAGGGGCGCGCCCGGGAGCCGCAACGGTTCCCGGGGCGGACAGGCGAGTATAGCGCCCAGGGAGCGAGGCCGGAGGGGCCGACCCGGCCTCCGCAGCAGCCCCTCACGAAATGATCTGGACCGTCACGCTGCGAGCGCGCGGCCGGTCATCGAAGTCGAGCAGGACTACTTGCTGCCAGGTCCCCAGCGCCAGCTGGCCATCGACCAGCGGGATCGACTCCGACGGGCCGATCAGCGCGGCCCGGAGGTGTGCATGGGAGTTCGTGTCGTGGTTGAGGCGGTTGTGCTGATAGTCGCCGCCGGCGGGGATCAGCCGCTCGAGCAGCGACTGCAGATCGCGAACTCCGCCTGGCTCGAACTCCATTGTCGTAACGGCGGCGGTGGAGCCGGTGACGAACACCGTCACGACCCCCCGCTGAACGCCCGAGGTGCGAACGACGCTGGCGACGCCCTCGGTCAGGTCCGCGATGTGACCGTTGCCCGGGGTATCAAGCCTCAGCAGCCCGCCGTGAACCGCCATCGTCAGGGGGCGGGGTCCGCGCCCGAGCCGAGCCGCACTCGTGCGAAGCGCCGCTTGCCGAGCTGCAAGACCCTGCCGTCGAGGAGGCTGCTCGGCACGTCGAGCGACCCGTTGGCGATCACCTCCCCATCGACCTTGACCCCGCCGCTGCTGAGGTTGCGTCGCGCCTCGGAGGTGGAGACACCAAAGGCGCGGGCGAGCAGCGCCGGCAAGTGCACGATCGAGTCATCGCCGGGCCAATCGACGATCGGCACCTCCTGCGGCAGCTGATGCCGCACGTGCAGTCGGTCGAAGCTCTCCTCCGCGGCCACGGCCGCATCGGGTCCGTGAAACCGCTGCACCAGCGCGCGCGCGAGCGCCCGCTTGGCGTCCCGCGGACCCAGGCCCCTGGGCGGGTCGGTGCCGAGCAGCAGCGAGTACCACGACTCGATCGCCAGATCGGGGATGCTCAGCGTCTTGCCGTACATCTCGGCGGGCGGGTCGGTGACGCCGACGTAGTTCCCGAGCGACTTCGACATCTTGCGCTTCCCGTCGGTTCCGACGAGCAGCGGGACCGTGAGAATCACTTGCTCCGGCTGGCCGTAAGCGCGCTGGATATCGCGCCCGAGCAGCAAGTTGAACTTCTGGTCGGTCCCCCCCAGCTCCACGTCGGCGCGTACCGCGACCGAGTCGTAGCCCATCAGCACCGGGTAGAGCAGCTCGAGCGCCGATACGGGGCTGCCGGCGGCGAGGCGCTTGGCGAAGTCGTCGCGCTCGGTGAGCTGCGAAACCGTGGTCGTGCGTAGCAACGCGAACAGGTCGGACATCGACATGTCGAGCCACTCGCTGTTGGAGCGGATCTCGAGCCGGTCGGGCCGTGTGTCGAGCACCCTGGAGGCCTGCCGCTGGAACGTCTCGGCATTGGCGTCGATCTCCGCCGGCTCAACCAGCGGGCGGGTGGCCGACAGACCGCTGGGATCGCCCACTCGAGCTGTGTAGTCGCCGAGGATCAGCACTGCCGTGTGGCCAAGATCCTGGAACTCGCGCAGCTTCTGAAGCACCACCGTGAACCCGAAGTGAATGTCGGGGGCGGTCGGGTCGATCCCGAGCTTGACGCGCAACGGACGCCCGGCCGCGAGCTTCTCCTCGAGCGCTCCCAGGGGCAGGCAATCGACCGCATTTCGGGCCAGCCACGCGGCCGTATCGGCAGGCGTGGTCGGCGCTGAGTCCATCGCGGCCAATGCTAGACTCTCGCCCCCAGCGGGGACCGTTGCCCGTGCCGTCCAGGTGCCGAGGTGCTCGCCGAACGGCTCTCTCGCGGCCGTCCGGCTTGCCTCATCCGCAGTCCGAGCAGCGCCATCGATCGCATGAGCGACGACGTCTATATCTCCACCGAGGCTCCGGCCCCACCGGCGCCGCTCGCGTTCAAGCCGGCTGCGGGTCAGGGCCGCCGGTGGAGATCCCGGAAGCGGGGGCGGTCCGGCAAACCGCGGATGCGCAAGCTCCGCTTCCTTTCGATCCTGATCAGCCTCTGCGCGTTGGCCCTCGTCTCGACCGTGTTCGGGATGATGATGGCGGTCGCCTCCGACATCCCCCAGATCGAGAACAAGCAGCAGTACCAGCTCGCCGCCAACTCGATCCTGTACGACGACCGCTGGCACCCGATCGGGATCTTCGCGCCTCCCAACCACGTGGTGATCGACGCGCCCAACCAGATCGCGGCGTCCATGCAGGACGCGATCGTGGCGGTCGAGGACAAGCGCTTCTGGACCGATCCGGGTATCGATCTTCGGGGCATCGCCCGCGCGGTGATCGCCGACGTGACCGGTGGCGCGCGCCAGGGCGGATCCACGATCACCCAGCAGTTCGTCAAGAACGCGCTGGCCGAGCAGAACAACCGCACGATCTTCGAGAAGCTCCGCGAGGCGGCGCTCGCCTACCACCTCACGCACCGCTGGAACAAGGTCAAGATCCTCACCGAGTACCTCAACTCGGTCTATTTCGGCAACGGCGCGTACGGCGTGGAGTCGGCGGCCCGGGTGTACTTCGGTCGCGTGCACGGCTACAACTCGCAGGCCACCTCCGGTCAGACTTGTGGCGATACGAGCGCGTCGGGGCAGCAGCCCGCCTGCGCCTCGGTGCTCGCGCCCTACGAGTCCGCACTGCTCGCGGGGATGGTCGCCAACCCGAGCGCGTTCGACCCAGTCGAGCATCCCCGGGCCGCAGCGGCCCGCCGAGACCTGGTGCTCAAGGACATGCTGCAGCAGGGTTACATCACTCGATCCCAGTACGACTACGGGGTGGCCCGGCCGGTGCCCACCGCGAGCGACATCCAGCAACCCGCCGAGCCGCCCGCCGCGCCGTATTTCACCAGCTGGCTACGGCCACAGATCCTCGCGGCGATGGGACTGGGGCGCGGGGTCCCGGCCAAGGTCGCGGAATACCGTGCGTACTACGGTGGGCTGCACATTCGGACATCGCTCGACCTCCAGATTCAACAGGCGGCCGAACAGGCGATCTCGTCTGGCCTGAGCGGCTCGGGGATTCCGGGAGCCTCGCTGGTTGCGATCGACAACAAGACCGGTGAAGTCCGGGCGATGGTCGGCGGGCCGATCGTCAACGGCCAGGAGGACTTCAAGGACTCCCCCTTCAACCTCGCCACCGAGGGCCAGCGCCAGCCGGGCTCGTCATTCAAGCCGTTCACCCTGGCGATGGCGCTCGAGTCCGGCGAGTACTCCCCGGATTCGATCATCGATTCCGCGCCCCAGGACTTCATCGTGCCGAACAGCGGCGGCAAGGAGCACTTCATCGTCCACAACTTCGGCAACACCTATTCGGGACCGATCACGCTCACCCAGGCCACCACGATCTCCGACAACTCGGTCTATTCGCAGGTCGGAATTCACGTCGGCACCGCGCGGATCGCGCGGCTGGCAAAACGAATGGGCATTCGCACACCGGTGTCCAACAACTACGCGATGATCCTCGGCGGGCTCAAGGAGGGGGTGACGGCGCTCGACATGGCCCATGCCTACGAGACGTTCGCCGAGGGAGGCAGGCGGGTCTTCAATCCGCTGCTGGGCGCCCCGGACGAAGGCCCGACCGGGATCGCCCAGATCAACTGCCCGAAACACGTCTGTCCGCATTCGACGATCATCGACACCCCCACCTACCAACGCGTGCTGCCCGCGAGCATCGCCAAGACGGTGCATGACATCCTCACCACCGTGGTGCAGTCGGGGACCGGCACCTCGGCCGCGATTTCCGGGGTGGACGTGGCCGGCAAGACCGGGACCACGACGAACTACGGCGATGCGTGGTTCGTCGGCTGGACCCCCCAGCTGACCACTGCGGTATGGGTCGGGTTCCCCAACAAGCTGGTTTCGATGAGCACCATGTACAACGGCGCTCCCGTCGAAGGCGGCACCTATCCCGCGATCATCTGGCACGACTTCATGAGCCAAGCGCTCCAGATCATCGCGAGCGAGCAGTCACCGGGAGCCAACGGTCAAACCGGCAACGCCGCTTCCGTGTCGGGCGGCTCTGGCTCCGCAAGCTCCGGCGGGTCGGGCGGCGGCGGTGGCTCGGGCTCCGGGACCGCGACTAGCCCTGCCACCGCGAATGGGACGGGTAACGGGAACGGCGCGAGGGGCACCGCAGGTGGTGGCGCCGGCGCCGGGGCGGGCGCCGGCAACGGCACCGGCGCGGGTGGCGCCGGCGGAGGTGGCACCGCGGGCGGCACGGGTGGTGGTGGCGGCACCGCTGGAGGTGGCGGTACCGCGGGCGGTGGCACTGGCGGCGGAGGCGGGGGCGCCGGCTCGGGCGGCGGTAGCGGCGGCGCCGGCATCGGCGGCGGTCACTAGCGCAACTGCCTGGACCGCGCAAGGTCCGCGGCGGGCGCGGGCGGAAGGAGCGCGTGGAGAGTCCGGAGGCGTATGCGACGAGCTGGCCGGCCCGCGCTTGCAGACGCTACGGCTCCAGGTCGTACGGATACGACGTCAGCGTCTCGCAGCCCTCGTCGGTCACGAGCAGCAAGTCCTCGAAGCGCACGCCGCCAACCTCACGGCGCCACAGCCCTGGCTCAAC
>JAFAZB010000048.1 GCA_019240015.1 Solirubrobacterales bacterium | reverse complement strand
GGGAGCGACGAGGATCACGGGTACCTCCAACGCGCCGGGCAAGCTCACGATCGGCGTGTTGCTGCCGGTGCCGGGCACCTGGGAGCTGTTCCTTCAGGCGAAGCTCGGAGGCCAGATCGTGACCGTCCCCTACACGCTGAGCGCGGTGTGAGGACCGGACTCCTTCACGGTGGGAAAATCGGGGTCATGGGCCCCCGCCGGATGGCCGCTTGGCTCGTATCGATTCCGCTGATGGTGGTCAGCTCCCAAGGCGCGCACCTGCTGGCCTACCGGTGGGTCTATCCGAGCGCCCATCTCCGGCTGAACGAGCTGCTGGGGACCGGCCACAGCTACATGGTCGGCACGCCGGCGTATCTGCCGCTGCTGCTTGCGCTGATCGGAGCGGTCGAGCTCGTCGTGGTGACGTGGCTCGTCGCGGGGAGCTTCCGGCGGAGCCTGCGCAGGCCCGCGCCCGCGTGGACGTTCGCGTTGCTACCGCTGCTCGGCTTCACGCTCCAGGAGCTCTTCGAGCGCTTGTTGGCCGGCGCCAGCTTCCCGTGGTGGATCGTGCTTCAGCCGACGTTCCGCGTCGGTCTGCTCCTACAGCTCCCGTTCGCGCTGGTGGCCTATCTGGTGGCTCGTCTGCTGCTGCGCGTGGCGGAGCGAGTCGGAGACGCGCTCCGGCGTCGCGCGCCGGCGCCGCAGCCGCTCGACGCCGCTCTCCGCTGGGTCGTCTCGGAGGCGACCGCATCGCCGCTGGCGCCGCTGGCGGGCGGACACGCGAGCCGCGGGCCGCCGGCCACGGCGGCGGCGGCCCTCCCTGCATGCCGGTAATGCGCTGAGCGCGCCGGGCGCCCCGCGGGGCGCGCGACGCCGGCTCCGGCCGCTGCCTTGTCCTGTCGTGCCCAACCACGCTCACAAGGAGTAGCCGACTGATGAGAACTCGACCCTGTAAAGCCACGCCCGGCGCGGCGTGGCTCGTCCCACCCGCAGCGCTGCTCGGCGCGCTCGTGTTCGTCGCCGCGGCGTCGGCACACGCGCGCGTCTCTCCGCCGGTCTCGGTCAAGGGGGAGCTCCAGCTCTACAGCCTGGCGGTGCCAACCGAGAAGAGCAGCCTAAGAACCACGAAGATCGTGATGACGGTTCCCAGCGGATTCGGGATCGACTCGTTCGCGCCGGCTCCACCCGGCTGGCACCAGCAGCTCCAGCAGTCGGGATCGGGGGACAGCGCCGTCATCACCAAGGTCACCTGGACTGGGGGCGACGTTCCCACTGGCGAGGATTCGCTGTTCCAGTTCTTGGCCCAGCCGGCGGCGAGCAAGACCTACACGTTCCAGGTCCAGCAGACCTACTCCGATGGATCGATCGTCAACTGGGCCGGGCCAGAATCCTCCGACGCGCCGGCGCCAACGATCGAGGTCAAGGACTCGCTCGGCGGCGGGGGCGTCTCGGTGCTGAGCATCGTCGCGCTCGTCGTCGGCCTGCTCGGTCTCGGCGCGGGTGCCTTCGCGCTGACCTCCGGTGGGAGACGACCACTGGCGTGAGCGGCCGGCGTTCGATCGTCGCTTTCGCGGCCGTCTGCGCGGCGGCGCTGGTAGCTCCCGGCGCCGCCGGCGCCCACGCCTACCTGATTCGCACGACCCCGCCTGCCAGCGGCGTGCTCGACAGCTCGCCCAAAGATGTGGCGCTGACCTACGACGAAGCGGTCGAGCCCCGGTTCGCGATCATCTCCGTCACCGACGTCCGGGGCCACCAGCTGACGAGCGGCGCGGTACGGCGCTCGCCGGCGAATCCCGACACGCTGCTCGTGCCGCTGCGGGCGAACCTGCCGCAGGGTTGGTATCTCATCTACTGGCGGGCGATCTCGGTTGACGGTCACCCGGTGCAGGGGGCATTCACCTATGCCGTGGGTCCCAATCCTGGGCCGCCGCCGAAGTTCCACGTCCCCAGCATCTCCGCCACTTCGACCACCGCGCAGCTGTTGATCACGCGCTGGCTGATGTTCGTAGGGGTCATGTTTTCGATCGGGCTGTACGTGTTGCGCTTCCTGATCCTCCGGCCAGTGGCCAAGCGCGTACAGGGAGTGAGTTTGCGCGGGGTC
>JAFAZB010000471.1 GCA_019240015.1 Solirubrobacterales bacterium | reverse complement strand
TCAGCTCGGGGGCCTTGCGCATCTGCGCGACGGCCTGTTGCTCGATCGAGTGGGCATCGGTCAGGTACTTGGTCAGCTGCTCTGCGAGCGTGCTCGGCGTCATTCGGTCTCCTGTCGTTTCCGAGTCAGATCACCGGTAGCCGGTGGGCGTAAACGAGCGCCTGTTGAAAGCGCGCCCCCGCCGCGCCCGCCGATCTGATGGACGCGCTCGAACGGACGCTGGCGGCGATGCAGGACGGCGAGAGTGTCCGATGGTCAGACGCACGCGAACCCGAGCGTGCGAAATGACTGGTGCGCGGCCGAGCGGGCGGCCCGGCGCCCGGCTACAGCGATTGCTCGGCCTTCTTGTAGGCGATCTGGAGGACGTCCGCCCCGAAGAAAATCGCAAGTACCGATGACAGCCAGCGCGTGAACCGTGGCGCGACCAGCAAGCCCGCGGTGAGCGCCGCGCTGGTCCACATCCCGAGGCAGTATGGGCACACCAGGAGCTCGCCGATCGCCCGCCGCAGCCCGCGTCCGCGAGCCTGCTCGGTGACCTCCCCCGGGCCCGCGGCGCCTTCGTAGCGGGTGAACGGCGCTCTGATCGTGCTTGTCACCCGATCCTTGGCGATCAGTCGCGAGGCCTTGTGGCTGGCGAGCGTCAGCAGCACCAGGTCGCGGTCCTCGACTCGCTCAGGTAGCTGTCGCCCAGATCGCCTAAACCAGGCCGTGAAGCCGCCGGCGAGCGTCAAGAACGCGCTCATCAGCACCCCGTAGCTCCCCAGCGGCCGCTCCTGGTCGGGCGAATGACCCGCGAACAGCTTTGTCTCTTCTGCTTGCAAACTAGGCATTGCAGGGGGTGTACCCACGATCAGCGGCGGGCAAAGCGCCGTTCAGGGCCCCGCCGGCCGTCGCGGCCACGGTCCGCGAGCGTGTTCGAGCCCCCAAACTGGCCTCCCCGAATTTGATTAGGGTGCTGATGCATGTAGGCAATGCACGAGCACCCATTTCGCCGGGGAGGTGCCTGATTTGGGTTCTGGTGCAGGTCGCGCGCGGGGGTCGCGCGCGCGGCCGTCGCGGCCACGGTCCCCGAGTACCGGGCGCACGGGCACGAGGGGCGCCCCGGAGGACCCCGGCCCTCAGTTCATCTCGCCCCTGGCGACTGCCAGGCACGCTTCGCAGTGCGGCCACGGGGGATTCCACGGGTACCCCGTGACGTCCCGGCCGCACAGCGCGGTGTCGGGCTGCTCCTCGGTGACCAGATGACACAGCTCCTCGAACCCGTCGTCGTTGAAGCCGGGAACGTTGAGGCATCCCGGATGCACGTTCGGGGGCCGTACGGGCGTGCTGCTGAGGCTCGCCACGGCGCGAGCATATCGCGCCCCCGGGCCCCGATGGGGCACCTGCCCCCGCCTCGCGCGGCCTGCCTGGACACCTCAGCCTGTCGCTTCACGGGGCTCGTAGCGCACGGACCCGCGGGGCTCGCGGAAGCGGTCGGCGCTCCGCGCCGCCGTCTGCTCGGCCCACCCGGTGGTGGTCACGAGCCCGAGCCCCAGCACGACCAGCCCCAGCCCGGCGATGATCCACCAGCCCGGATGGGTGGCGGTGGCGAAGCTCTTGCCAAGGCCGCCGGCGACGCTCCCACCTGCGACCGCGCCCACCACCGCGACGCCCAGCGTCATCCCCACCTGCCGGCTGGTGGATGCCACCGCCGCGGCGACCCCGGCCTGCGAGGGCGGCATCCCCGAGACGGCGGTGTTGGTGATCGGCGGATTGAGCGCTCCCGCGCCCAAGCCGAACACGACGTAGGCGACCAGCAGGTAGCCGATCGAGGTCGACGGGGCAAGGCGAGTCAGCATCAGCGCCGCGGCGAGCAGCGCGCAGCCGCCGAGCAGCAGCGGCGGCCGTGCGCCCCGGCGGGCGAGCGCCCGCCCCGAGAGCGGCGCGGCGATGCACATCACGAGCGCCATCGGCAACGTGTAGAGGCCGGCGTGAAACGGCGAGAGGCCCCGCACGTCCTGGAGATAGAGCGTGTTCAGGAACAGGAAGCCGCCGATCGCGGCGAACACGCACACCGCGATCGCGCTCGCACCCGAAAACGGTGCGCTGCGAAAGAAGCGCACCTCCAGCAGGGGCTGTTCGTGGCGCAGCTCGTAGGCGACCAGGGCCACGAACATCGCCGCGGAGAAGGCGAACATGCCGAGCGTCTGGGCCGAGAGCCATCCGGCCCGGGGCCCCTCGATGATCGCGTAGGTGAGCGACGCCAGCGCGAGCACGACGAGCGTCTGGCCGGCCGGATCGACTCGCCGCGGTCGGGGAGCCCGCGACTCGGGCACGAACGCGGCGGTCAGTGCGATCGCCGCCACTCCCACCGGAAGGTTGACGAGGAACACGGCGCGCCAGCTGATCGCATCCACCAGCGTGCCGCCGACGATCGGACCGAGCGCCATGCTGATCCCGAACACCGCGCCCCATAACCCGATCGCCTGCGCGCGCTCGCGTGGATCCTCGAACACGTTGCGGACGATCGACATCGCGACCGGGTTGAGCATCGACCCGCCTACCGCCTGGACGATCCGGAACGTCACCAGCAGCTCGAGGTTGGGGGCGACGGCGCACAGCAGCGACCCGAGCGAGAAGACCACCAAGCCAAGCTGGAAAACGCGCCGACGGCCGACGCGGTCGGCCGTCGAGCCCGACAGCATCAGCAGGCTCGCCAGCACCAGCGTGTAGGCGTCGACCGTCCACTGGAGCCCGCGCAGCGACGAATGCAGCGAGCTGTGGATCGCCGGCAGGGCCACGTTCACGATCGTCGTGTCGAGCGACACGACCAAGATGCTCATGCAGCAGATGCCGAGCACCAGCAGCCGCCGGCGGCGGGTCAGACACTGCTCGCGCTGGGGGGCGTCGCGGTCTCCCACTCGCGCCGATGCTACTCAGGCATTTCGGCGCCGGGCGCGACTCGGTAGGCTACCGGCTAGACCGGGCCCGGTTTTCTCTTGAGCACAAGCACCACCGCCCAAATTGAGGGGCCGTCGGCGTTCCCGCAAGCAGCCCCACTCGAGCTTCGCCACGTCTGCAAGCGCTATGCGGGCCAGCGAGAGCCGGCGATCCCTGACCTCAGCCTGGAGGTGGTGGCGGGCGAGGTGTGCGTGCTGGTCGGCCCTTCGGGCTCTGGCAAGACCACCGCGATGCGGCTGGTCAATCGGATGATCCCGCTCACCAGCGGCGACATCCTGCTGGGAGGGCGCAGCGTGCTCGAACGCGAGCCGAACGAGCTGCGGCGGGAGATCGGCTACGTGATCCAGCAGGTCGGGTTGTTCCCGCACCAGACGGTCAGCGACAACATCGCGACCGTGCCGCGGTTGCTGGGGTGGGACAAGCAGCGCACCGCGACGCGGGTGCACGAGCTGCTCGAGCTGATCGGCATGGACCCGGACGACGTCGGTCCGCGCTACCCGGCGCAGCTGTCTGGTGGTCAGCGCCAGCGCGTGGGGGTGGCCCGGGCGCTCGCGGCCGACCCGCCGCTGATGCTGATGGACGAGCCGTTCGGCGCGATCGACCCGATCACCCGAGCCCGGCTCCAGGACGAGTTCCTGCGCCTCCAGGAGCGGGTGCGCAAGACGATCGTGTTCGTCACCCACGACATCGACGAGGCGATCATGATGGGCCACAAGATCGCGATCTTGCGCCAGGGCGGACAGCTCGCCCAATACGACACGCCCGCGGAGATCCTCACCAACCCAGCCGACGAATTCGTGGCCGAGTTCGTGGGCGCCGACCGGGCGCTCAAGCGCTTGGGGCTGGCGACGCTCGCCGAGGTGGAGCTGCTGGCGCCCAACGGGCTCAAGCCGGGGGCCAACAAGGTGGCGCTCGACACCACCGTCCGCGACGCGCTGTCCCAGCTGCTGGCGGCGGGTGGCGAGCCGCTGACGGTCTTTGACGAGCGCGAGCAGGTGGCGGGAATCGTGACGCTCGAGCTGCTCGGCGGGCTGCTGGGGAATGGATCATTGACGGCCGGCGAGCCGGCGTCGTCCGGTGGTCAGGGGGGAGAGCCGGCGACGTGATCGCGCTCGCCGCGGGCGGACCCGTGATCCCGACGTTCGGCGGGGGTGGGTCCTCGTTTACGTGTGAGCGCGCAAACCGGCTGTTCTGCTCGAGCTGGCTGTCGCGCAACTGGGGCCCGGTGCTGTGGCCGGCGCTGCGTCAGCACATCGTGCTGACACTGATCGCGGTCACGATCGGGTTCGTCATCTCGACCACGCTGGCGTTGATCGCCTATCGACGCCGGTGGCTGGAGCGGCCGGTCCTGATCATCACTTCGATCCTCTACACGATCCCCTCGCTGGCGCTGTTCGAGCTGCTCGAGCCGGTCCCCGGGCTGGGGCTCAGCCGCACCACCGCCGAGGTGGCGCTCGTCTCCTACACGCTGCTGATCATGTTCCGCAACACCCTTACCGGCCTGCGCGAGGTGCCCGACGAGGTACGTGACGCCGCCGCGGGGATGGGGATGGGGCCGCTGCGCTCGCTGCTGCGCGTGGAGCTGCCGCTGGCGGTTCCCGCGATCATCGCGGGCGTCCGGATCGCGACCGTGACCGTGATCTCGCTGGCCACGGTGGCCTCGCTGATCGACAACGAGGGTCTCGGGGTGCCGATCCTGACGGCGATCTCCAACGAGGTGTTCAAGACGGAGCTGATCGCGGCGGGCGCGCTGGCGGTGGGGCTCGCGCTCACGGCCGACGGGCTGCTGGTCATCATCCAGCGCCTGCTGACCCCCTGGACGCGGGCGGCCTGATGCACAACTTCCTCGACGCGTTCAAGTTCATCGGGCACAACGGCCAGATCCGCGGCGAGCCGCGCTTGCCGACGCTGGTCCACCTGACGCTCGAGACGCTGAAGATCGCCGGTATCGGGATCGGGCTCGCGCTGGTGATCGCGATTCCGATCGGGGTGTGGCTGGGCCACATCCACCGCGGCTCGTTCGTGGCGATCAACCTCGGCAACATCTGGCGGGCGCTGCCGAGCCTGGCGGTGCTGGCGATCGGCGTGGCGTTCCTCGGGATCGGGCTGGGGAACGTCGAGCTGGCGCTGATCGTGCTGGCTGTGCCACCGATGATCACCAACGCCTACGTCGCGATCGACGGGGTCGATCGCGACGTGGTCGATGCGGCCCGGGGGATGGGGCTCACCGGGTGGGAGATCCTGCGCCAGCTGGAGTTGCCGCTGGGGATCCCGCTGATCTTCGCCGGCATCCGCACGGCCGCGCTGTTCGTGGTCTCGACGACCACGATCGCGGCGCTGACCGGGTACAGCGGCAGCCTCGGAGACATCATCAACAACGAGACCAGCTACCACCTCTCGGGAGTGCTGGGGGCCGCGATCTGCATCGCCGCGTTGGCGCTGGTGGTGGAGTTCGCGCTCGCTGGGGTCCAGCGCCTGCTGACCCCCAAGGGCCTGAAGGTGAGTGGGCGGGAAGAGGTCTCGGCGCTGGTTCCAGTCGTCAGCGAACTGGCGTGAGCCGTGCCACGTAAACAACGAGGAGGAAACATGCAGAGGAGCAACTACAGGCGGGCGCTCGCGGGCGTCCTGACCGTCGCGGTCGCGGTCGCGGTCGCGGCGTGCGGCAGCTCGTCGAGCTCCAGCTCGAAGTCGAGCTCGAAGCCGAGCTCGAGCGCCGCCACCAGCGGACCGGGGGCCGGCAAGCCACCGATCGTGATCGGCGACAAGAACTTCACCGAGGAGTACATCCTCGGCTCGCTGTACCAGGAGGCGCTGGAGGCGAAGGGCTTCAAGGTGACGCTGAAGGGCAACATCGGCTCCTCGGAGATCACCTACAAGGCGCTGACCTCGGGCCAGATCGACATGTATCCCGAGTACACCGGCACGCTGCTGACGGCGATCGCTGGCGACAACAAGCCACCAACCAGCGCCCAGCAGACCTACACGCTGGCGAAGGCGTTCGTCGAGAAGCACGGGCTGACGGTGCTCGACCAGACCCCGTTCTACGACTCCGATGCGCTGGCGGTCACGAAGGCGTTCGCGGCCAAGAACCACGTGGCCTCGATCCCCGACCTGAAGAAGCTGGGCCATTCGCTGAAGCTCGGCGGGGCGCCGGAGTTCGCGACCCGGTTCGCGGGGCTGGTGGGCCTCAAGCAGCTCTACGGGCTGAACCCCACGTTCGTGCCGCTCGCGATCGGGATCACCTATCAGGCGATCGACACCGGCAAGGTCGATACCTTCGACGCGTTCACGACCGACGCCCAGCTGACCAGCGGCAAGTACGTGCTGCTGAGCGATCCGATGCGCGTGTTCGGCTTCCAGAACGTCGCGCCGGTGCTGAAGGCGAGCCTGGTGAACACCGAGGGGCCCGCGTTCGCGCAGACGATCAACCAGGTCAGCTCGCTGCTGACGCTCGACGCGATCCGCAAGATGAATGCCGCGGTGGCGCTCGACCAGCAGGCTCCGGCGACGGTGGCGCACCAGTTCCTGGCCGCGAACGGGCTGGCATAGCGCTCGGCCCCCCGCGGCTGGCGAACCCCGCAGGTGGCTGAGTCGGCCCACGGAGTCGGAGCGCCGGCGGTAGCGCCGCGCCACGCCAGGCGACTGGCGCGCAGTCACGGCGCGGCGCCCCGCCGGCGCAGCGGCAAGCACGCCGACGAGGGACACGAGCTGAGCGTCGCCGGCGGCCTGGCGGCGCTCAGCCTCGACGCGCTGTCGAGCGTCGCCTACGGCCCGGAGGCGATGGTGCTGGTGCTGGTCGCCGCCGGAACCAGCGCGCTGCGCTTCACGGTGCCGCTGATCCTGGTGATCACCGGGATGCTGGTGCTGCTGGTCGTGTCCTACGCACAGGTGATCCGGGCCCACCCGGACGGCGGGGGCGCCTACGCGGTCGCCAAGCGCAACCTCGGCAGGTGGCCGAGCCTGCTTGCGGCGGGATCGCTGGTGGTCGACTACGTGCTCACGGTCGCCGTCAGCCTCGCCGCCGGCGCCGCCAGCCTCGGCAGCGTGTTTCCCGCGCTCTCGCACCATCTGCTGCTGGTCTCGCTGGTCGGCCTGGCGTTGCTGACGTTCGTGAACATGTTCGGGATCAGCGAGTCGGCCAAGCTGCTGATGCTGCCCGCAGCGCTGTTCGTCGTGAGCGTGTTGGCGGTGATCGTCGTCGGGTTGCTTCACCCCCACCCGGTCGCCGCGATCGGGCATCCGATGCGCTTCGCTCCGACCACCGCGCTGGGGGTGGTGCTGGTGCTGAAGGCGTTCGCCGCAGGCTGCTCGGCGGTCACCGGGGTGGAGGCGATCGCCAACGGGGTCCCCGCGTTCCGGGCGCCGCGGGTGCGGACCGCGCAGCGGACCGAGATCGTGCTGGGGCTACTGCTCGGGGTGATGCTGGTGGGTCTGGGGGTGCTGATCCGCGCCCATCACGTGGTCCCGCGCGGCGGGGTCACGATCCTGGCCCAGGTGACGGCGGGAGCGTTCGGCACCGGGTGGCCGTTCTACGTCTCCAACCTCGCGGTCACCGCGGTCCTGGGGCTGGCCGCCAACACCAGCTTCGGCGGCCTGCCCGTGCTGATGAGCCTGCTGGCCAAGGACAACCGCTTGCCCCATGTGTTCTATCTGCGCGCCGAGCGGCCGGTGTACCGCAGCGGCATCAGCGCGCTGGCGCTGGCCGCGATGCTGCTGCTGATCGCCGTGGGAGCACAGACCGACCGGCTGATCCCGCTGTTCACGATCGGCGTGTTCGTGGGCTTTACGATCAGCCAGGTGGGGCTGGTGCGCCACTGGCGCGGGACGCGCCCGCCGGGATGGCAGTTGCGCGCCGCGATCAACGGGACCGGCGCGGTGATGACCGCGATCGCGGTGGTGGTGTTCCTGACGACCAAGTTCCTGTCCGGTGCCTGGGTGGTGACGGTCGCGGTGCCTTCACTGATGCTCCTGTTCTGGCACACCGAGACCTACTACACGCGGGTCGGTCGCGAGCTCAAGCTGGGAAAGACGCCGCCGAGACCGCACAAGAGCGAAAGCATCGTGATCGTCCCCACCTCGACCGTCAACCTGCTAACCGAGCGGGCCGTGAGCGCGGCGCTCTCGCTCGGTGAAACGGTGGTGGCAGTGGCGGTCGCCGGCGAGCAGCAGGAATGCGAGCTGATCAAGCGCGAGTGGGGCGAGTGGAACCCTGGGATCCCGATCGAGGTGCTGCTCGATCCGCACCGCTCGCTGATCCGGACCGTGCTGCGCTACATCGAGTCGCTGAAGGGAAGCGAGGCCACGATCACCGTCCTGATCCCGGAGATCCTTCCGCGCAAGCGTCGCCACGAGATCCTCCACAACCAGCGCGGCCGGCTGCTGGAGACGGTGCTGAAGGCCCGGACCGACGTGGTGATCGCAACGCTTCCGTTCCACATCCACGACTAGGTGCTCAGGCCGGCAGCGTGGCCGAGCCGTGGCGATGCCCCGCATCCGGGCGCAGGACGACGATCTCCCCGGGCGCGTGCTCGAGCAACCACGCCACGTCCTCTGGGTTGAAGCCCGGGTTCCCGTTGGCGGCGGCGGCGATCACGATTCGTTCGAACCGTTCGTGCGCGAGCGT
>JAFAZB010000108.1 GCA_019240015.1 Solirubrobacterales bacterium | reverse complement strand
GTAGGTAGAGCCATCCATTGCTCTAGTTGGGTGGCGGCGCGGCGCGGGCGATTAGAAACGGCGTGAACGCGCTCTCGACGCTCTGGGCCGCTCTCTGCACGACTCTCGCCGCTTCGATCAGGCGCTCGGCAGGTCAGACGATGCCCGAGTACGCGCTGCTGCTTGGGGTGATCGCGCTGGTGGTGCTCGCCGTGGGGGTGCTGCTCGGCTCGAGCATCTCGGCGATCTTCGGTGCGACCGCCAGCCACGTCTAGGTGCTACCTAGACCTTGGTCTGGGTCCAACTAGCGGTTCTCGCAGTCAGCGCTGGGCAACGGTGCGCCGATATTGCTCCAGTGTGCCTCTCCGCTCACCAGAGCAACGGGCAGTCCGCACGCGCCCACCGGACGGCTTGGTTCGGGACCGCGCGGCGAATCTGCAAGCGGGCTCGGGACGAGCGGGGCACGGCACTCGTCGAATTCGCAGTGATCCTACCTGTACTGATGCTCGTGATCCTAGGAATCGTCTACTTCGGCCGCTACGAGGACTACTCCAATCAGGAGACGGCGCTGGCTGCCCAGGCCGCGCGCAATGCGGCGGTCGACTACAACCCGGGTGGCTCCTCGCAGACGCTTCAGGCCTACGTCAAGGCGCAGGCGCCTTCAGAGCTCCAGAACACCGGCGGGAGCGTGTCCACCGCGGTCGCCGTGTACGTCTACTACCCCACCGGCCTCAGTTGCGGGACCACTGGCAGCACCAACACCTCGATCGGCGGCTGCGTGCGGGCGTGTGTCACCGCGAACGTCAATTTGCCGTTCCTGAACATCTCGGGCATCGGCATGACCCAGACCGCAACGGCGCGGATCGAGCAGCTGCGGACGTCGCCCTCGGGCAACTCCGGCTGGACCGCCGACGCAAGTCCCCCCAGCGCCTGTCCGCAATCGTGAGCGAGGAGCGAACGTGAAGCTAAGAGCACCAAAACTGAAGCTGCGGGCGCCGAACGTGCGGCTACGCAGCCCGAGCCCGAGGCTCACCCAGCGGCGGCTGGCCCGGCCGAGCGTCGCAGGGATCCTCTCCACGCGCCAGGGCGCGTTGGCGCTCGCGGTGTTGTGCGCGGTCGCCGCCACCGGGATCTTGGTGTTTGCGGTCGGCCGCTACCGCCAGAGCGTTCAGACGACCGCGCGGCCCACGACGGTGCTGGTGGCCACGCACGAGATCCAGAAGGGCACGCCGGGGACCGTGATCGCCGCCGAAGGGCTGCTCAAGTCCAGCTCGGTGCTGTCCACCCAGCTGTCGGCCGGCGCGATCAGCGACGCCGCGTTCCTCCAGGGCAAGGTCGCGGTCGCCGACATCCTCCCCGGGCAGCAGCTGACGCTGGCCGACTTCGGCTCGGCGATCGGCGTCGCCGCGCAGCTCGCTCCCGATCAGCGAGCGATCTCGATCACGCTCGACGAGGCGCACGGAGACTCGGATGTCGTGCAGACCGGCGATCGTGTCGACGTCTACGGCGAGGTGACCGTCTCAGGCCAGCCGGCGGTCGGGCTGCTCGTCCCCGGCGCGCTGGTGTTGAAGGCGGCGGGCGGCGCGCCAGGCGCGAGCGGCGGGAGCATCGTGCTCGGTGTCTCGAGCAGCCAGGCCCCGCTCGTGGCCTACGCCGCCGATAACGCCAAGGTGTGGCTGATCTTGCGGCCCGCCAACGCCCTCAGTCCGAAGCCGGGGCTGACCAGTCTCGCTTCGGTGCTTCAAACCGCAACCGGCAAGTCAATTTCGAGCAAGGGGATAGGTCCATGAGCCAAGAGATACAGGTACTCGTCGCGCTCGACCGCGAAGTCGACCGTGGCCTGATCGAGGCTCTGGTCTCCCGGGGGCCAAGGCTGCGGGTGCTCGACTACCTCGAGCTCGATGGCCCCGCCGCGAGCGGGCTGGGAGCTGGAGAAGCGCTGGTGGTGGTGGTCGCCGACTACAGCGAGCAGGCGCGGGACTTCGTGGTGGCGGCCAACCGCCAGCACCCCCTGCGCCCAATCCTGCTGGTGTGCCCCTCGGGGGGCGGCAACAACAACTACCTGGGGGAGGCGTTCAACAACGGCGTCGACGACATCATCGCGCTGCCCGATGACCAGGGCGGGCTGGACCCGTCGGTCTCGATGCAGCTCGGGTTCGCGGTCGAGAAGGCGCTGATGCGCAAGCGCGGGAGCGCCGCGCCGAAGCCCGAGTCGGTCCGCAACGTGGTCTGCGTGCTGGGGCTCAAGGGTGGCAGCGGCAAGACGCTGACCTCCGTCAACCTGGGCGTCGCGCTGGCCGAGGCCGGACGCAGCGTCGCGTTGATGGACCTCGATCTGCAGTTCGGCGACCTGGCGCTGGCGATGGGCCTGACGCCGGTGCGCACGATCTATGACCTCGTGAGGTCCGGCGGCTCGCTCGATGCGGGAAAGCTCGAGGACTTCCTGATGGAGCACCCGTCGGGGGTTCGGGCATTGCTGGCGCCGGTGCGCCCCGAGCAGGCAGCGATGATCACGGTCGCGTTCCTGTCCGAGGTGCAGCGCCTGCTCGCGGAGATGTTCGAGTTCGTGGTGATCGACACGCCGCCGAGCTTCTCGCCCGAGGTGATCAGCACGATCGATCACTCCACCGACGCGTTGGTGGTGGCGATGCGCGACACGCTGGCGCTGAAGAACACGAAGCTCGGGCTGGAGACGCTCGAGCGGATGGAGTTCGACCGGGGCAGGCTCAAGGTGCTGCTCAACCGCGCGAACACCAACGTCGGCATCGAGCGCGACGACATCCTGGCGATCCTCGGCCGGGACGTCGACATCTTCGTCCCCAGCCACCGGGACGTCGCCCGCTCGATCAACCAGGGCATGCCGATCGCCAGCCAGCGCGGCTCGGAGGCCGCGACGGCATTCCATGCCCTGGCGCAGCTGTACATCGACGCCTCGGAGGCCCGCAGCCGCCAGGCATCCCCACCGGACCCGGGCGAGTCCCCGCGGGGGCACGAGCACGAGCCGGCACGCGCTCCTCGCCAGCCCCGGCAGTCACTGTTCCGGCGAGCCCGGGGTAGTGCGTAATGCAGCTGCATGAGCGCCTGTCACCGCAGGCCGAGCAGGAGCGGACCGAACGGTTCGTGGTCCCGTTCTCGGATCTGAAGAACCGGATCCACCTCGAGCTGATCGAGGATCTCGGGCGGCAGCTGTTCAACACGGAGATCGACACCCACACGCTCAGGCTCAGAGTGGAGGCGGAGCTGCGGGAGCGGCTCGCCAAGGAGCAGGGGATCTCCCACGAGGATCGCGAGCGGATCGCAATCGAGTTGACCGCGGATATCCTCGGTCACGGGCCCCTGGAGCGACTGCTGGACGACGACACCGTGACCGAGATCATGGTCAACGGGCCCTACGACGTATGGGTGGAGCGCGCCGGGCGGCTGCACAAGACGCCAGTCCGCTTCAGCGACGACGGCCACCTGCGGCGCATCATCAGCAAGATGGTCGCGCAGGTGGGGCGCCGGATCGATGAGTCCTCGCCGATGGTCGACGCTCGCCTTCCCGATGGCAGCCGAATCAACGCGACGATCCCGCCGCTGTCGCTCACCGGCCCGCTGCTGACCGTGCGGAAGTTCAACAACAAGCACATGCAGATGCCCGATCTGATCAAGAACGGCGCCCTCAGCCAGGAGACCGGCGACCTCTTGGAGCGCTGCGTCAAGGCCCGGCTCAACGTCCTGATCTCGGGCGGCACCGGCTCGGGAAAGACGACCATGCTGAACGCCCTGTCGGCGTCGATTCCCGACAACGAGCGGATCATCACGATCGAGGATGCCGCCGAGCTCCAGCTGGCTCAGCGCCACGTGCTGCGGCTGGAGGCGCGCCCGAAGAACATCGAAGGCGAGGGCGAGATCTCGATCCGCGATCTGGTTCGGAACTCGCTGCGTATGCGCCCGGACCGGATCGTCATCGGCGAGGTCCGCGGCCCGGAGGCGCTCGACATGCTCCAGGCGATGAACACCGGCCACGACGGGTCGCTGTCGACGCTGCACGCGAACTCGCCCAGGGACGCGCTCGCGCGGCTGGAGACGATGGTTCTGATGACCGGCTATGACCTGCCGCTGCGGGCGATTCGGGAGCAGATCGCTTCGGCGCTCGACCTCTTGCTCCACATCGAGCGGATGAACGACGGGACCCGCCGGGTGGTGGCGATCACCGAGGTGCAGCGGATGGAGTCGGACGTGATCACGCTCCAGGATCTGTACGCATTCGAGGTCGACGCGGTCGCCGCCACCAATCACATCGTCGGATCGCTGAAGCCCTCGGGGATCAGGCCGACGTTCCTGGACAAGTTCAGCCGCCGGGGCGTCGAGCTCCCGCCCGAGCTCGCGATCAGCCGCGCGGGGTTCGGCGTGGGAGCCCTGCCGAGGTGAGGCGAGGCGCGATGCCATCGGCCCCGCGTGTGCTGGGGTTCTTCGCGGCCACCGTGCTGATCCTGAGCCTGGCCGGAAGCTCTGCGGGCGATCTGCTAGCGAGCGGAAGCCAGCTCAGCGGATGGCTCGGCTACGGAACCACCTTCCCGGACCGGGCGCTGGTGCTGAAGGCTCCGGCCGGGGCCTCGGTCACGACACGCACCCTGCACGTGAGCGAGAACGGGACGCCGGTCAACGCGCTGACGGTCACCCCCTTGTCGCACGCCGGCCCCGGAGATTTCGGCGTCGAGCTGGTGATCGACCGCAACACGAGCATGAAGGGGATCCCGCTCGCGAGCGCGTACTCCGCCGCGCGGCGGGTCGCCGGCAAGCTGGGCGGTCAGCAACAGCTCGGGCTGATCACCTTCGACGGTACGGCGAGCGTGGCGCTGGGGCTGACGAGCGACACCGCGAAGATCTTCCACACGCTTGCCAGCCTGCCCCGCACTGGCGCGGGCCGGGACATCGCCGGGGCATACACGCTCGCGCTCAGCCAGCTCGCCGCCGCGAAGGTGGCCACCGGCGCGGTGATCATGCTGTCGGACCAGGCGCCGTCGACGCTGCTCGGCGTGGCCCGCTCGAGCTCGATCGCGCAGGCCGCCGCGACGCAGGGAGTCGCGATCGTGACGGCGACGCTGATCGGGCAGCCGGGGACCCAGCAGCAGGCGGGACGGGCGCCGATCACGACGCTCGGCAGCCACCCAGCGCAGCCCGTCGCGCAAGCGGCCGCGGTGAGCGCTCCGCAGGCGGTCAGCTCGGAGTATCAGCGGCTGATCGCGGGCGGCTACGTGGCCCGTTACACCTCGCCGCTGAACCCAGGCGTCGTCGTCAACGTGCTCGCCCATCTGGACGGGGTCGGCCCGAACGTCAACCTCACTTACACCGTCCCGGCCAGTCCCGTGACATCGACCCCTGGCTCGAGCTCGCTGTCGGGCGGAGGCTCAGGCTCGAGCTCAGGGTCAGGATCCGGATCCGGATCCGGATCGGGAGCTGGCTCGGGCGCCGGGTCGGGCTCGGGCGGTTCGGCGGGCGGAGGGTCGAGCGGCTCGGGCTCCTCGCACCCACCGCCGCTGCGAATCCCGCCCGACGCGCTGGCCACCTCGCCGCGCCTTTCGAGCACCCCGTTCTCGACCGTACCCGTGTCGCCGACCGCGACCCCGCCGACGGCCTCGTTCTGGGATTCGACGCCCGCGATCCTGGGAGCGGGCATCTTGGGCGGCGGGTTGCTGGCGCTCGCGATCTGGCTCGCGTTCGCAGGCAAGCGGGACAAGCGCGCGGTACAGCGGCGAGTCAGCAGCTTCATCCCGGGGTCCGCCGAGGTCGTGCGCGACGGGCGCACCTACACGTTGCTGACCGGCAGCGGGCTCGAGCGCTTCCTGGCCCGCCGGCGCTGGTGGCCGGTGTTCGCCGAGAACGTCGAGGTGGCGCGGATCCGTCGCGGCCCGGTCGACCTCGTCAAGCGCTGGGCGGCGGGCGCGGCGGTGGTGGCGGTGTTCGCGATGCTGCTGCTGTCGAGCGTGTTGATCGCCTTGTTGGTGCTCGGCGTGTGGCCGAGCGTGATGCGGGTCGCGATCCGCCGCGCGGCCCGCAAGCAGCGTGAGCGCTTCAACGAGCAGCTCCCCACACATCTGCAGGATCTGTCAGGCGCGATGCGAGCCGGCCGCAGCTTCGTGGGGGGGCTGTCGACTGTCGCCGCCAGCGCGGATGAGCCGATCAGCAGCGAGCTGGAGCGGGCCGTGACCGACGAGCAGCTCGGCCGGCCGCTCGAGGACGCCCTGTCCGCCGTCGCCAAGCGGATGCAATCCGAGGACATGGAGCAGGTGGCGTTGGTAGCCGCGCTGAATCGCAGATCGGGCTCGAACGTCGCCGAGGCGCTGGACCGCGTCGCCGAAGGGGCCCGCGAGCGCATGGACCTGCGCCGCGAGATCAAGGCCCTGACCGGTCAGGCGCGGCTGTCGAACCTGGTCCTGTCGGCGCTACCCGGGGTGCTGCTGCTGGCGATCAACGTGATCGCGCCGCAGTATGCCCACCCGCTGCTGCACACCACGATGGGGATCGTGCTGCTGATCATCGGAGCCGGCATGGTGTTGATGGGCTGGCGCGTGATGAGCGGGATCGTCAAGGTCGAGGTGTAGCGAGATGACCGGTCTGCTGTTCGTGTTCGGAGTCGCGCTGGCGGGACTGGCAGGGCGCCTGCTGGCGCGCGCGATCACCGTTCCCCGGATGCAGATCAAGAGCCATCTGGAAGCGCTTACGCACTACGGCATCGAGGCCGAGCAGGCCGCGCCGGTGGTCGACCCGCGCACTCGCTTGAACGTCGCGATGACCGAGTTTGCGGGACGGGCGGGACGGTTCGCCGCGGCCCACCTCCCGACGCTACGCCAGCTGAACCGCAGCGACCTCAGCGCCGCCGGGTTCTACGACAGCCGCCCCGACGTCGTTCACGGCTACCGCGCGATCGCGGGCGTCACGCTGCCAGCCGTCCTGTTGTTGTTGGTCGCGATGGGTGGCGGCGGGTTCTCGCTCAGCACGCTGCTGTTGCTGCTGTTTGCGATGGCGATCGGTTGGCAGCTCCCCGCGCTGGTGATCCGGCGGCGGGGCAGCTCGCGCCTGGAAGACATCGATCGCCACCTCCCCGACCTGATTGACCTGCTGATCGCGACGATCGAGGCGGGGATGGGGTTCGCCGGCTCGCTGAGTCTGATCGCGGGGCGCTTCGAGGGAGCGCTCGGCGATGAGCTGCGCCTGGCGATCAAGCAGCAGAGCCTGGGAAGCTCGAGCGCGCAGGCGCTCGAAGACATGGTCACGCGCTGCGACACGCCGTCGGTCCGGGTGTTCGTCCGCACGATCACTCGGGGGGAGTCGCTGGGTGGCTCGATCGCGCCGATCCTGCGAGAGCTGGCGGTCGACATGCGGCGGCGCCGGCGACAGGCGGCCCGCGAAAGGATGCAGAAGGCACCGATCAAGCTGATCTTCCCGCTGATGTTCCTGGTGTTTCCGGCGATGATGATCGTGCTGCTGTTCCCCGCCGCGTACTCGGTATTCCACAACGTGAAGTTCTAGGCGGCCGTCAGGCCGCACGGGGGCGCTTAGGCTCACGAGTCGCGTGCCCGATCTGCCCGACACATCTGGACGCGGTCGCCGCATCCAGGATGCTCTGCTCATCGGGGGAGTAGTGGCAGGCCCGTCATTCGTAGCGTTCTTCACCGGGCGCGGCCACAGAGGGCTACGACGCCTGACGCCAGCCCGTCAGTGAGCTGGCCCTGGGTCCGCGAGGCTGGGTTCAGCGCGCCAACTTCATCGTCGCGATGGGTGACGGGAATTTCGCTGCGAGCGCGTGGCTCGCACCTCAGGCGGCGATCTCGGCCAACGAGGGCGCGGCGCGGCGCCGGCCAGCGGCGGTAAGCGACGAGGAAGCGTTTCCCGAGCGGCAGGCTCGCGCAACCAGCACGGCCTCGATCGCCAGCCACAACACCGCTCCGCGAAGCGTGTGCTGGTCGCTCGGTCGCACCGGACCGCTCATCGGCACGAGCGCTTCGCTGATCACGAGCACCAGCGG
>JAFAZB010000405.1 GCA_019240015.1 Solirubrobacterales bacterium | reverse complement strand
GAGGCCGCTCGCCTGGCTGCGGCTCAGCGCGAGCAGGCGATCGACGAGCGCGCGCCCCGGGAGCAGCTGGAGGCCCTCGAGGCCAAGAGCGAAGCGCTCCGCGCCCGCGAGCGGGAGCTTGCCGCCCGCGACGAGGCGCGGCGTCTGGCCGACGCAGCCGGCCGGGTCAAGGCCGGTCGCAAAGCCGGCAACTGACAGCCCGTCTGCGCGTTGGCGATCCGCCGGGCGATCCGCGTCGGCCATCCGGCGCGGATCACCGGCGTCACATCGGTCGGTCGCTGTCGAGCGGCGCCGCCGGTAGCTGCAGGTGCACCCGACGCATACCGGCTGGCGCAGCGGGTATGAGGCGGACGTGGGACTAATCGTCTATCTGATCATCCTGTTCTTCGTCGGGCTGTTCGTCGGAGCCCTCGCGCGGCTGCTGCTGCCGGGGCCGGACCCCATGAGCCTCGGCATGACCGCTCTGGTCGGCATCTGCGGCACGTTCAGCGCAGGCCTGTTCTCCTGGTACGTGCTGCATCGCCACGGCGGCGGCCTCGTGCTGTCCGTGCTGTTCTCGATGCTCGTGGTCTGGATCTACCGGCATTCGCGCGGCGGTACCTACGGGCGCCAGGGCCTCGGGGGCAATCGGCGGCGGTTCTAGCCGTTCGAACCGGTCGCGGGGTGGGCCGCGACCTCCTCGAGCCTCTCGACGACTTCGGCGACGGAGACCGTGGTCACGATCTCGTGGTCGGCGCCGGCCCGCAAGGCGGCTTCATACCTGGCCACGTCGCTCGCGATCTTGGCCCGCTCCTCCGGCATCGCTCCGAATGGGTTGGCGCGCTCGGCGACTCGGTCGAGGAGAACCTCGAGCGGCGCGCTCAGCAACACGACGGCGTCGAAGCGATCGTAGAGCCGACGCTGGTTAGCGACGCAGCCGGCGACGAAGAGCCAGCCTGAGCGGTGATGCTCCAGGAGCGCCCCGACCCGGTCGAGGTCCCATACCGGCTCGGGTCCGTCGGGCGTCGCGATCTCGACGATCCAGCCAGGATCGTCCGTGTCAACGACCCGATGCCCGCGGCGGGCAAGCTCGCCGAGCGCGGTCGACTTCCCGGTGCCGGACATCCCGGTCACCAGGACGGCGGCTCGGTTCAACGGCCTGCTCCGCTGCGGACCGTTGGTGTGGCAGGAGCCGCACGTCGGGGCGTCCTTGCGCGGACGGGACACCCCCGCCGACCGGAGGTGCCGATTGATTCAGCCGATAAGCCGGAGCGCGACCGTCTCACGTGCGCCGGGAGTGCCACCAGCGGATGGAGTGGCGATCAGCTGATAGCTGCCAGGGCCAAGCGTGCGGCCACCGATTCGGCTGCCGTACGTGAAGCCATTTGGGCCCGCCTGGCCGAAGATGGTGATCATTCCTCGTACGCTAATCGTTCGCGTGCAATTCACAAATCCGTTGTTCCGAGTGGTTGGCTTGACACACCGTCCGTTTGCGCGCTTGCCGGGGACGAGACGCCGGACCGTTACCGTCACACTCGCGGCGGTGCTGAGCGTGTAGCTGACACGCAGCATCACTTCTCGGACGCAGGGCTTCTGAGACCGGTTGGTCCTCGTTGGTTTGACGCAGCTTCGCTGGACCAGTCGTCCGGCGATCGAGACTTCACGCGGGGAGACACGCAACATGGAGAGCTCCGGGATCTGCGGTGGCTCCGCTCCTTGCGTGGCAGGCGCCCGCTCCACCACTCCTGTCGCTCCGGAGACCGCGGTTGTCGCGCCGGCCAGATTGTGCGCGGTCTCTGCGACCCGGATCGTATGGCCCACATCTGAGCCAGCGAGTGTGTAGGTTTGGCTCGTCGCGCCGGGGATCGCCACGCAACTCGAACCGGATACGTTGCAGTCCGACCACTGGTAGGTGTACGAGCTCGCCGGCGACCATGTGGCGTGCGATTCGGTCAGAGTCTGGCCTTGGCGTGCCGTGCCGGTCACGGCCGGCGGGGATGAGCTCTGCGGCGCAAGGCCGAACACATACGCTGCGCCGTCCATGGAGCTGCTGCCGACCGTTGCGAAGCGCGCCCCGACGGCAACGGTGCTGCCGTCGGCCGAGAGAGCAATGAACCAGCCAAACGCATCATTGTCGGCGCCGTCCGACGAGGTGAACATCCCCTGTTCGGTGCCGCTCTGCCAGCCGCTAGAGCGCTCGCTGTACACGAAGGCGGCCCCCACGGAGTTCCCATCAACGAACGTATCTGGCGCGCCGACGACCGCCGTCGATCCATCCCCGGACACCCCGACTGAGCGCCCCAACGACAACGTTCTGCTGTGATTTGATGTCAACTTCGCCGTCTCCGTGCCGCTGCGCCAGGCCAAGGGCGGCTTGACAAACACGTAGCCCGCGTTCGCGTACGGAGCCCCTGCGACTACGGTCGAACCGTCAGCCGACACCGCGACCGAGGTGCCGAGATCAGCGGCGCGGCTGCCGTCAGAAGCGGTCAGCTTCGCTGCCTCAACCTCGGTGGACCAGACCCCCCCAGTCTTTCGGAACACGTACACAGCGCCCTGATGCGTCGCGGTGAGTGTTGCGTCTGGGGCCCCCGCAACGACCGTCGAGCCGTCGCCCGACACCGCCACTGAGTCCCCGAGCAAATCCTCCTTCATGCCGTCCGAGGCGGTCAGCTTCGCCGTCTCCGTCGCGGTGGTCCATCCACCAGGGGGTCTGACAAAGACGTACGCGGCGCCCT
>JAFAZB010000136.1 GCA_019240015.1 Solirubrobacterales bacterium | reverse complement strand
GTCGCTGTCGGGGCGATCGTGGACCAGGTCCCACGTGCGGTCGGCGATCTCGCGCGCGTTCTCGGGCGTGGCGCTCTCCCACAGCCGGTCGACGAGCTGGAGCTCGAAGCTGCGGATCTGGTCGGCCGGATCGCCGGGGGCGAGCCTGGGGAGGGGCTCTCCGGTGGCCTCCTTCCACATGCCGGTGGCGACCAGGAGGCGGTTTCGCAGGGTGATCGGATCCATCGCCGCCATCATCCTAGTGACGAGTCGCAGTCCGGTTGAGGTCGTTGCGAAACGGCGCTGGAGCCGCCTCTCACAGCCGCGGGAGCAGCTGCTTGAGGCTCAGCAGTGGCGCGAACAGATCGCCCCGCTCGCCGACCCGCTGGAGCACCTGCTCGGTGTCGAACGAGAGCATCTCCGGGTCCCGGGCCTCGCGGGCGTCGGCGACCTCCTCCCAGCTCACCGGAGTGGAGACGGTGGGGCGCTCACGCGCGCGGACCGAGTAGACGGTCACCGTGGTCTTGTGCTCGTCGTTCTGGCTCCAGTCGACCAGCACCTTGCCGGGGCGCAGCCGCTTGGTCATGCGCGACACCACCAGCTCCGGCATGCGCTGCTCGAGCAGTTCGGCGACGCGGCGCGCGAACGGCTTGGTCTCCTCGTAGCCGGTGGCCCCATTCAGCGGCACGTACATCTGCATGCCCTTGGAGCCCGAGGTCTTGACGACGCTCTCCAGCCCCAGCTGCCCGAACAGGCCGCGGAGCACGAGCGCGACGTCGCAGCACTCCACGATGCTCGCCGGCGGACCCGGGTCGAGGTCGAACACGAGCATCGTCGGTCGCTGCGGTGCCTGGGCGAGCGACAGCGAGGTGTGCAGCTCGATGTCGGCGAGGTTCGCCAGCCAGATCAACGTCGGCCGGTCCTGCGCGAGCGTGTAGTTGATCGAGCCGATGCGGGAGCTCGCCACCCACTCCGGCCGGTGCGACGGGGACTGCTTCTCGTAGAAGTATTGATCCTCGACGCCGTTCGGATAACGCTTCAGCGTCAGTGGGCGATCCTGGAGATGTGGCAGCACCGCCGGCGCCACTCGCGCGTAATAGGACACCAGGTCGCCCTTGGTGAAACCGGTCGCGGGGAACAGGACCTTGTCCCAGTTCGAGATCTTCAGCCGTCGCCCGTCGGCGAGCACGGCCAGCGATCCGTCGGGAAGCCGCTCCACCTCGTCGAACAGGTCCGGGGGCGAGCCCGGCTCGGCTCCGGCCACGGCGTCGTCCGGCGGGCCCTCCAGCGTCACCTCCCGCGGCGCCTTGTCCTCTCGGATGCCCTTGAACGAGGGCGCGCGCATGATCCGCTCGGCGGTCCACTCTCGCAGCTCGATCTCGGCCACCACGCAAGGCTCCACGAACACCGCGTTGCGGGGCAGCTTGGGAGCCGATCCGAACGGAGTGCCGTCCCGGCGCAATGGCGCGAGGCGCCGACCCAGCTCCTCGAGCGTAACGTCGGTGAAGCCCGTCCCCACCCGCCCGGCGTAACGAAACGTCCCGTTCTCGTAGTAGCCCATCAGCAGGGCGCCGATTCGCTGCGCGCGTCTGCCCTCGCCGGGCAGCCAGCCGCCGATCACGAGTTCCTGACGGAGCGTGTGCTTGACCTTGACCCACGCTCCGGTGCGCCGGCCCGGCTCGTAGCGCGAGTCCAGTCGCTTGGCGACCACGCCCTCGAGTCCCTGCACGCGGGTCGCCTCGAGCAGCCGGACGCCGTGCTGGGGGTGGACGGCGGGAACTCGCCATGCGGGCCCTCCGAGCTCGAGCCGCTCGAGCAGCGCGCGGCGCTCGCGGTACGGGAGCTCCATCAGCGAGCGGCCATCGAGGTACAGCAGGTCGAAGATCGCGTAGACCACCGGTGTGCTTCCCATCAGCCTGCGCACCGCCGAAGGCGAGCTCACGTGCATCCGGCGTTGCAGGCGCTCGAAGCTGGGCCGGCCTGCGTCGTCGAATGCCACGATCTCGCCGTCCAGGACCGCGTCGCGCATGCCGGTCTGGAGCAGCAGTCCTCGCACTTCCGGATAGGCGTCGGTGATCTCCCGCAGGTTGCGGCTCTCGAGCCGCAGCCGGCCCGGCTGGAGGTACGCGATCGCCCGCACGCCGTCCCACTTGACCTCGAATGACCACCCGCGCTCTGGAGCGGGAAGCTTCCCGCTGCTCGCCAGCATCGGCACCAGCCGCTCGGGGAACGGTTCTCGCTGCGGATCCTCGGGCGGATCCATGCGATGGATCATCCAGTCGTTGGCGCCCTCGCCGCCGGCCGCGTTCGCGGATCGGCCCGAGCCGATCGGAAACAGCCCGTAGCGGCCGCGGAGCCGCTCGCCGTGAAAGCTGATCTCGACCTTGCGCTGCTCCCACTTGTGCAGCTCGAACGTGCCGCGATCCCAGATCAGCATCTTGCCGGCGCCGTACTCGCCGGCCGGGATCTCCCCTTCGAAGTCCAGGTACTCGAGCGGGTGATCCTCGGTGTGGACCGCGAGGCGGTTCTCTGTGGGGTCGGGCGGGATTCCGTTGGGGATCGCCCATGAGGCCAGGACGCCGTCGTGCTCGAGCCGCAGATCCCAGTGCAGGCGTGTGGCGTGATGCTCCTGGACGACGAACCGCGGGGCCGCGTCCTCGCTCGCCGTTGTGGACCGCCGCTCGAGCGACGGCGCGCCGTCGCCGGCCGGCTCCGACGTCGAACCGAAGTCGCGCTTGGCGCGGTAGCGGCTGAGCTTCTCGGCGGCCACCTCGTCTTGATGATCGCCGAAGCGCTCGGCGTGCGCATCACGATCGACCCGACGAGCGCGCAGCGGCAAGCCTTCTTCGGCAACTTTTACTTCCACGCGCGATCATTTTTGGCATGGCGCGAGTACTGGTCGTCGACGACGAGCCCGCGGTCCGGCGGGCGCTGGAGCGGGCGTTGCGGCTCGAGAGCTACGACGTCGAGCTCGCGGCCGACGGCGAACAGGCGCTCGACACGCTCGCCACCGCGCCCGTCGACGCGGTGATCCTCGACCTGCTGATGCCGCGGCTCGACGGGCTCGAGGTGTGCAGGCGGATGCGTCGGGCGGGCGACCGAACTCCAGTACTGATGCTGACCGCGCGGGACGCGATCGACGACCGCGTGATGGGCTTGGACGTGGGTGCCGACGATTACCTGGTGAAGCCATTCGCGCTGCGCGAGCTCCAAGCTCGGCTGCGCGCGCTGCTGCGACGTGCCGGCGACGGCGCCGATGGCGAGATCCTCCGGTACGGCGACTTGGTGCTGGATCCGGTCGCCCACGAGGTACGCCGCGGCGAGCGGCCGATCGAGCTCTCGCGCACCGAGTTCCTGCTGCTCGAGCTGTTCATGCGCCACCCGCGTCAGGTGCTGACCCGCTCGATGATCTTCGAGAGCGTGTGGGGCTACGACTTTGGCCCCACCTCCAACGCGCTCGGGGTCTACATGGGCTACCTGCGACGCAAGACGGAGGCTGGCGGAGAGCCGCGCCTGCTGCACACGGTCAGAGGCGTCGGCTACGTGCTACGCGACTGAGCGGGGAGCTGAGCAGTGCCGCTACGCCGTAGACTCGCGATCGTCGCTGGGGCCGCCGTGGGGGTCGCGATCCTGATCGCCGCGGTGGTCTGCTACCTGGTGGTCCGCGGCCAGCTGCGCACGCAGATCGATGATGCGCTGAAGTCGCAGGCGGCCGCGGTCCAGCGCGAGGGTTCCCACGCGCTCGATCAGCCGCTGCCGGGCATTCCGCCAAGCGCAGGTGGCCCCGCCCAGTACTTCCAGATCATCGACGGGAGCGGAGCCGCCCTGAGCGGCGACATCTCGCTTCCGGTCGGCGCACGCTCGCGCGCCGTCGCCAGCGGCGGTTCGAGCATGTCGTTCACCGACGTCCACGTGGGACAGAGCCACATGCGAGAGCTCACCTTCCCGGTCCAGGTGGTGGTCAACGGCCAGCTCGAGTCCGGGGCGGTGCAGCTCGCCCGGCCGCTCGACGGCGTCGATCACGTGCTCTCGAACCTCCGCTTGATCCTGCTGCTGCTGTGCGTGGGCGGGATCGCGCTGGCGGCGGCGCTCGGTCGGCTGGCCGCGGGACGCGTGATCGCGCCGCTCGCGGAGGTCGCGCAGACCGCCCAGGAGATCGGCGAGACCGACGACCTCTCCCGGCGGCTGGTGATCCACGCCGAGGACGAGGTCGGCCAGCTGGCGGTCCGCTTCAACACGATGCTCGACCGTCTGGAAGGCTCGCGGGCCGCGCTCGATGAGTCGGTCCGCGCACAGCGTCAGCTCGTCGCCGATGCCTCGCACGAGCTGCGCACGCCGGTGACCAGCCTGCGGACCAACATCGAGGTGCTACTGGCCGGTGGTCAGCTCGACGCGGAGGACCGGCGGCGGCTGC
>JAFAZB010000284.1 GCA_019240015.1 Solirubrobacterales bacterium | reverse complement strand
GTGAGCTGGCGGCGCCGCCGGCGGTCCTCTACGTCGCCGGCGGGCTCGAGCGGTTCCTGACCCTGACCGACGATCAGCCGGTCGCGATCGTGGGGGCGCGCAGGGCCTCGCCATATGGCATCGATGTCGCGAGCCGGCTCGGCCATGACTTGAGCGCCGCGGGGCTGACGGTCGTGAGCGGGCTCGCGGTCGGCATCGACTCGGCAGCGCACCAGGGCGTGCTGGGCGCCTTGGGGCGAACAGTCGCCGTGCTCCCCGCGGGGGCGGAGCGCCCCTACCCGGCCTCGCGGCGCCGGCTTCACCAGGCGATCCGTGCCACCGGCGCGAGCGTTTCCGAGCTGCCACCGGCGAGCGGCGTGCGAAAGTGGATGTTCCCAGCGCGCAACCGCATCATCGCGGCGCTGAGCGCGATGACGATCGTGGTCGAGGCGGGCGTGCACTCCGGAGCGCTGGTCACGGCTCGCATCGCCCTCGAGCTGGGGCGGGAGCTGGGCGCGGTCCCCGGACGGGTCACCTCCGCGCTCGCGGCCGGCCCGAACGGGCTGATCTCTGACGGAGCGCTCCTGGTCCGTGACGCGCAGGACGTGCTCGACGGACTGTTCGGAGCCGGTGCCCGCCGTGCTCCGGCCGCCTCCAGGCCACCGCTGTCCGAGGAGCTGCGGGCGCTGCTCGCGGCGATCGGTGAGGAGCGCGGCGCCGCCGCGGCGCTCGCGCGCGTGGGATTGGACGTGGAGCGGGGGCTGGTGGCGCTGACCGAGCTCGAGCTGGCCGGCTACGTGCGTCGCGAGGCAGGAGGGTCGTGGTCGGTGAAGGCGTAGGAGGGCGGCGCGGCTGGGCGGAGCGGGTGGGCGGAGCGGGTGGCCTGGAGCGCGTGCGGGCCGGGGGCCGGGGAGCATGCCCGCCCGGCGCCCGGGCGCGTGTACGAGCACCCAAACTGGGACCGTGGCGCGCAGCATGGGTTTTGGTGCATGTATGCGATGCACGAGCACCCATTTCGCCGGGGAGGGTTCTAGTTTGGGGATTCGTGCAGGTCGCGGGGTGCCGCCACGGCGGAGCAACCTGTTGACCGCGGCCCGCGAGGGGGTGACCGGCGCCCCGACCGGCGCCCCCCCAGGCGCCCCGACCGCGAAGCCCTGCGCCCGCCCAACCCCTCCACTAACCTCGTCCAAATGCAGACCCTGCCTCGCGCGCTGTCGATCGCCGGCTCGGATTCCGGTGGAGGGGCGGGGATCCAGGCGGACCTGAAGGCGTTTGCGGCCTGCGGGGTGCATGGGATGACCGCGATCACGGCGGTCACCGCACAGAACACGATCGGCGTCGACGCCGTGCACGCGATCCCGCCCGAGATGATCATCGCGCAGGTGCGTGCCGTGCACCGGGACATCGGGATCGACGCGATCAAGATCGGGATGCTCGGGGACGTCGCGACGATCGAGGCGGTGGTGCAGGCGCTCGCGGAGCTGCCGAGCGACACCCCAGTCGTGGTCGACCCGGTGATGGTGGCCGAGTCGGGCGCGGTGTTGCTGGAGCGCGCGGCGAGGGCGGCGCTGGTGAAGCTGCTCGTCCCTCGCGCCACGGTGCTCACACCGAACCTCCCCGAGGCCGCCGCGCTCGTCGACTTCGAGCTCGACGGCGACGGTGGGCAGCCAACGGCGGCGGCGGATCCGCGGGCCCTCGCGCTCCAGACCCACGCCCTCGGCCCCCATGCGGTGGTTCTCACCGGCGGCCATCGCGAGCAGGCGATCGACATCTTCTACGACGGCGACGCGCTTCATGAGCTGGGCGGCGAGCGCTATCCCGGCGGCGCCACGCACGGATCGGGGTGCACGCATTCAGCGGTGCTCGCTGCGCGGCTCGCCTGGGGCGACACGCCACTCGAGGCCGCGCGGTGGGCCAAAGAGCTCGCCTCGGCGGCGGTCCGCGACGGTCTGGCGGCGATCGGCGGAGGGGCGGGACCGGTCGACGTGCTCGGCGTCATGGATAGAAGCGAGTGGTTTGCGGGCAGAAGCCGGGTCGGAAGCAATGCCGAGCTTTGACATAATTTCGTAAGTGCGGTTTCTGCGCATGAAGCCAGGGCACGGTGAGGTGCTGATCGCCGAAGGCGATGTGGAGATCGCCGAGGACGAGCAGCGACTGATCGAGGAGTTCCGCCGGCAGCTCGACGCCGGCCGGTGGGCGGCCGTCCCGTACGCCGACCCCGAGGGCCGTCGTCAGGCGCAGATGGTGCGCTCCTTCGAGGACATTCCACGGGCTGCCGACCGCGTGATCTTCTTCCCTCGCGCGGCGGGCGGCTCGTAGGAGGTCGACGGCGCGGTGGTGCTGGCGCTCGCAGCGACCGCGATCGTGGCCATCGCGCTGCTCTCCGAGGAGCTCCTGCCACGCGTGGAGGAGGCGTGGTGCAGGCATCGCGCTCGGCGCCGCCGCGCCGAGCTCACCCCCGATGACCCGGGCCGCGAGCGGCGCGCCGAGCAGCGCGCTCGTGTCCTGCTGCGCTCGTGCGTCAACGAGGAGGAGTGGGCGATGTACCGCGACCTGGGGTTCCTCCGGGTGTGGGGGAGCCAGCGGGATGGCCCGGCCCAGAACGAGGGCACGGAGGGCGCCCCGTACGGCTACCTGATCTATCCCCACCGGGCGATCGTCGCCTACCTCGCGCAGACCCACCGGCTGCTGGGCGAGTACTGCGTTCAGTTCCCCGACGGCACGCGGCCGTACGGGAGCGCCAGGCTCCCCGACTCAGACGACGTGCTGGCGAAGTGGATGGCGCTGACGGGCGATGAGCGACGGTTGATCTCGACCGCCAACATGCACCTCCCTGGCCGGCAGCTCGATCCTGGTCGGGTCAAGCGCGACCTGTGGCGGCTGGCGCAATGGGAGCGCGCCCGGATGCGTGAGGCGTCCCGCTCTGCGCAGTCGAGCCTGAAGCTCGACCCCGCGGGCTGAGCGCGCGAGCGCAAGCGAGGGGCTGGCCGCGGCTCGCTACAGTCCCGCCCCGATGGCGACCGGACTCGACCCCAAGCACCGCAGCCGCGAGCTGCTGGAGGGTCCGGCGCGCGCCCCCGCGCGGGCGTTCCTGAAGGGGATCGGATATGACGACGAGGCGCTCTCGCGCCCGATCGTGGCGGTCGCGAACACGTGGATCGAGACGATGCCGTGCAACTTCCACCTGCGGGCGCTGGCGGCGAAGGTCAAGGAGGGCATCCGGGCCGCCGGCGGCACCCCGATGGAGCTCAACACGATCGCGATCTCCGACGGGATCACGATGGGCACCGCCGGGATGAAGGCCTCGCTGGCGAGCCGGGAGCTGATCGCCGACTCGATCGAGCTGGTGTGCCAGGCGCACATGTTCGACGCGGTGATCGCGCTCAGCGGCTGCGACAAGACGATCCCCGGGACCGTGATGGCCCTGTGCCGCCTCGATGTCCCCAGCGTGATGCTGTACGGCGGCTCGATCATGCCGGGGCACTACCGTGGCCAGCAGGTCACGATCCAGGAAGTGTTCGAGGCGGTCGGAGCCCACGCCGCCGGCCGGATCGGCGACCAGGAGCTGGCGGAGATCGAGGAGGCGGCCTCTCCGGGGGCGGGCGCCTGCGGGGGCCAGTTCACCGCCAACACGATGGCGATGGCGTTCGAGCTGCTGGGGATCACCCCCGCGGGGTTCGCGATGGTCCCCGCCACCGACCCGGCCAAGGCCCAGGTGGCGGCCGACGCGGGGCGGCTGGTGATGGACGTGCTCGAGCGGGGGCTGCGGCCGAGCGAGATCATCACCCTCGAGAGCATCGAGAACGCGATCGCGGGGATCGCCTGCAGCGGCGGCTCCACCAACGGCGTCCTGCATCTGCTGGCGATCGCCAAGGAGATGGGGATCCCCCTGTCGATCGACGATTTCGACCGGATCAGCGCCAGCACGCCGCTGCTCTGCGACCTGAAGCCCGGCGGCCAGTACGTGGCCACCGATCTCTACCACGCGGGCGGGGTGCCGCTCGTGATGAAGCGGCTGAAGGACGCGGGGATCCTGCACCAGGACGCGCGGACAGTCACCGGCGCGACGATCGGCGAGTGCGCCGATCGTGCCCAGGAAACCCCCGGCCAGCGCGTGGTTCGTCCCCTCGATGACCCGATCAAGCCCACCGGCGGGCTCGCGATCCTGCACGGCAACCTCGCGCCGGACGGATGCGTGGTCAAGCTCGCCGGCCACGAGCGGCTCGAGCAGACCGGCCCGGCGCGCGTGTTCGAGTCAGAGGAGGACGCGATGGTCGCGGTGACCGCGAGTGCAATCGAAGCCGGCGAGGTGGTCGTGATCCGCAACGAGGGCCCGGCAGGAGGCCCCGGGATGCGGGAGATGCTGGGCGTGACCGCGGCGCTGGTCGGCGAAGGGCTGGGGGAGGAGGTCGCGTTGATCACCGACGGACGCTTCTCGGGCGCCACCCACGGTTTGATGGCCGGCCACGTCGCCCCCGAGGCGGTGCGCGGCGGCCCGATCGGGCTCGTGCGCGACGGCGATCAGATCACGCTCGACGTGCCCGCCCGGCGCCTCGACGTGGCGCTCTCCGACGAGGAGCTGGCGGCGCGCGCGCAGGCATACAAGCCGCCCGAGCGCCCCGATCCAGGCGTGGCGCTGGCCAAGTACGCCCGCCTGGTGTCGAGCGCCGCGCAGGGCGCCGTGACGCGCTGAGTCGAGCCTCGCGCCGCAAACCGATGCAGGGTCACTACCCGGTTTGATCCCGGGACCGCGCTCGGTAGCATTCTCCGAGGATGGCGAATGTCTCTTACCTGCGCATCCCCATCAAGGGGACGGCAGCGAGTAGGAGCCAGCGGCGCCTGATCCCGCCGGCCGGACGGTTCCGGCGCGGGCGCTACATCGCCGGTGGGCTGTTGGCGCTGGCGATCGCGGCGGTGGCCGTCGGCGCGCTGGTGTTCTCCTCGGCCAAGGCCAGCCTGACCGCCGACCCCAGCGCGCTGGCCAGGGTGGGGCTGCCGCTAGGTGGAGGCACGATCGAGCGCGTCAGCGTGGTCACCGGCCCGCACAGCCGCTCGGTTCCGGTGGAGCTCCGCGGCGAGCAGATCTGGCCCACGCAGCTGATCCCGGCCGGAGAGCAGCTCTCGATCGAAGTGGTGGTCAAGCGCCCCGGCTGGATCTCGTGGCTGGCCGGCGAGGACGACCGCCTGCGCCTGTCGCTGACCGCCCCCACCGCGAGCCTGATCCAGCACTACCTGACGCTGGCGCCCCGGGCGCCGCTGCAGCTCCAGTTCAAGCAGCCGATCGACGTGATCTCCTACGGTCCGCAGGGCCGCTTGGGACGCCACCTGCTGGGGCAGCCGCGCAGCAGCGTCACGCTGCCCCGCAACGGCGACGCCGGCTCGGAGTACGTGGCCGCGGCGCCCCGTGCCTGGGAGAGCTCCACCGCGTCGATCATCAGCTGGTTCCCGACCGGGGCCGCCACCAGCGCCGTCGCAACGCCGGCGCCGGGGACCCGGATCCAGCCCGACACGCAGATCACGCTGACGTTCTCGAAGACGCTCGCGGCGGCGCTCGGCTCGAACCGGCCGCCGGTGTCACCGATCACGCAGGGGACCTGGCATACGGTCAACGACCACACGATCACGTTCAAGCCCCAGGGTTACGGCTACGGGCTCGGAGCGACAGTCAACGTCGCGCTGCCGAGCGGCGTGCGGCTGGTGGGCGGGCACCAGAGCGGCGCGGCCAGCGGCGGCAGCTGGATCGTCCCCGGCGGCTCGCCGGTGCGCCTGCAGCAGATGCTCGCCGAGCTCGGCTACCTGCCGGTCCGCTTCGACGGCGCGGCCGTCGAGAACACTCCCGCTGCGCAGGAGGCCGCGGCGATCCATCCGCCGGCGGGGAGCTTCCCGTGGCGCTGGGGGAGCGTCCCCGCCGCGCTGCGCAGCTTCTGGGCGCCCGGCGCGTCCGGGATTCTCACCCGCGGCGCGCTGATGGCGTTCGAGAACGACCACGGGCTGCAGGCCGACGGCGTCGCCGGGCCGGTGGTGTGGCGGGCGTTGATGGCCGCCGTGATCGCCGGGCACCGCTCGACCTTCGGCTACTCGTTCGTCTCGGTCAGCGAGGGCTCACAGTCGCTGAACCTGTGGCACAACGGGCGCACGGTGCTTGACACGCCGGTCAACACAGGGATCGCGTCGGCGCCGACCGCGCTCGGCACGTTCCCCGTCTACGAGCACATCGCGTCGGGCACGATGAGCGGCACCAACCCCGACGGCAGCCACTACAACGACGCCGGCATCCCCTGGATCAGCTACTTCAACGGCGGCGACGCCCTGCACGGCTTCACTCGCGCCCAGTACGGCTCGCCCCAGAGCCTGGGTTGCGTGGAGATGCCGATCGGCACCGCCGGGCAGGTGTTCCCCTACACGCCCGTGGGGACGCTGGTCCACGTCACCTGACCGGCCACGCAGGGCCGCGCCCGGCAGCGGCGAATAGCCACCAGGCTGATGGACACCCCACCGCAGACCCCGCCCGACGGGCTCACCACCCCGTGGCGATCGGCGCTGGTGGCCTTCGAGCAGGACATGCGCCGCCGCGCGGTGGCTGAGAAGACCCGCCACGCCTACGGGAGCGACGGCCTCCAGTTCGCGCGGTGGGCCAGCAGGCGCGGCCTGCACCCCAGCTCGATCAGCGTGCGGGAGCTGCGCCGGTACGCCGCCGGCCTGACCGAGCAACGACATGCCCCCGCCACCGTGGCCCGCAAGCTGGCCACGCTCCGAAGCCTGTTCCGGGTCCAGGTCGCGCACGGCGCGAGGACCGAGAATCCGGCCGAGCTGCTCAGCTCGCCCAAGCGCCCACAGAGGCTGCCGCAGGTGCTGAAGGCGACCGAGGTCGCGGCGCTGCTCGACCGGATCCCGGCCAGCACCCCGCTCGAGCTCCGCGACCGAGCGCTGTTCGAGCTGGCGTACGGCTCCGGGCTGCGGGCCGAGGAGCTGGTCTCGCTCGAGCTCGAGTCGCTCGACTTCGACTCCGAGTCGGTGCGCGTCGAGGGCAAGGGCGAGCGCACCCGGTTCGTGCCCGTCGGCGAGCATGCGCGCGCCGCGCTCGAGCGCTACCTGACGCGCGCCCGACCGGCGCTCACGGTCGGCGGCAGCAGGGCGCTGTTCCTGTCGAAGTCGGGTCGGCGGCTCGGGACCTCGGACGTGCGCCGCAGGTTGCGTCGGTGGGCCAGGATCGCGGCCGCCGGTCACCCCGTGCTCGCGGCTGCCCACCCCCACGCGCTGCGGCACTCGTTTGCCACTCACCTGCTGGAGGGAGGAGCCGACCTGCGCTCGATCCAGGAGCTGCTCGGGCACGCGGGAATCTCCACCACGCAGGTCTACACTCGGGTAGAGTCGCGGCGGCTCAGATCAGCCTACGCGCGCGCCCATCCCCGCGCTTAGTCGTCATTCTGGGAGGGAGAGCTGGAAACAAACGTCAAAGCGATCGAGCTGCAGGACCTCTGGAGGCGCTACAAGGCCACTGGCGACGAGCGCGCCAGGGAGCGGCTGGTGGTCGCCTACTCGCCGCTGGTCAAGTACGTAGCGGGGAGGATGGGATCCGGGTTGCCCGCCCACGTGGAGGAGGCCGACCTGATCTCCTACGGGCTGGGAGGGCTGATCTCGGCGATCGAGCGCTTCGACCTCAGCCGGGAGATCAAGTTCGAGACCTACGCGATCACGCGCATCCGCGGCGCGATCATCGACGAGCTGCGGACGCTCGACTGGGTGCCGCGGTCGGTGCGCGCTCGGGCGCGGGAGTTCGAGCGCGTCAACATGAAGCTCGAGGCACGCTTTCAGCGTGCGCCCACCGACGAGGAGATGGCCCGGGAGCTCACGATCAGCGTGGCCGAGTTCCAAGAGGCGCTGGTCCAGATCTCCAACTCCACGATCGTCGCGCTCGACGAGCTGTGGAACGTCTCTGACGCCAGCGGCGACCAGGTGTCGCTGCTCGACACGCTCCCCGACCGCGACGCTCCCGACCCCCAGCTGCTCGTCGACCAGGGCGAGCTGCGCGACCGGATCGCCGACGCGATCGCCGCGCTGCCCGAGCGCGAGAAGCTGGTCGTGGCGCTCTATTACTACGAGAACCTGACCCTCCGCGAGATCGGCGAAGTGCTGGGCGTGACCGAGTCGCGGGTCTCCCAGCTGCACACCAAAGCGGTGCTGCGCCTACGCTCGAAGCTGGCCGGCGAGATCGAGTAGCTTTGTGGCCGGGGCGCATGCGCCCCGGCCCGGGTCGGCGCATGCGCCGACCCGCGGAGCGGCGCATGCGCCGCTCCGGACAGCACCCGACAGGAGAGGAGTTCAGGCATGCACAAGGCCGCGGATCGGATCCGCAACGTGGCCCTCGTCGGCCACCGCGGTAGCGGCAAGACGGCGCTGCACGAGGCGCTGCTGTTCCAGGCAGGAGCGGTCAACCGGCTCGGCTCCGTGGTCGACGGGACCACCGTGTCTGACTCCGATCCCGACGAGAAGGCCCGGCAGATGTCGATCTCGGCCGCGCTGTGCTCGTTCGAGTGGCAGTCGCGCAAGGTCAACCTGCTCGACACCCCCGGCGACTCGAGCTTCGTCGCCGACGCGCTCGGCGCGCTGCGCGTGTGCGAGTCGGCGGTGTTCGTGGTCAACGCAGTGATGGGCGTCGAAGTGCATACCAACCGGCTGTGGCAGCGCGCCGCGGAGCTCGACCTGGCCCGGCTGCTGTTCGTCAACATGCTCGACCGCGAGCGCGCAGACTTCTTC
Source organism: Solirubrobacterales bacterium (assembly GCA_019240015.1). Taxonomy (GTDB): domain Bacteria; phylum Actinomycetota; class Thermoleophilia; order Solirubrobacterales; family Solirubrobacteraceae; genus Palsa-465. Next base: position 1,197 of record JAFAZB010000284.1, on the reverse strand, counting down.
CGGACGCTGGACTCGCTGAAGGCCGCGTTCGGCCAGCACGTGGTGGCGACCGAGATCCCGATCGGCTCGGAGCACGAGGTCCGAGGCGTGATCGACCTGGTCGACATGAAGGCCTACCAATACGACGGGCAGCCGGCGCGAGAGAACTGCAGCGAGCTTCCGATCCCCGATGAGCTCGCCGAGCTCGCCCAGCAGTACCGCGAGAAGCTGATGGACGAGGTCTCGGAGAGCTCCGATGCGCTGATGGAGCGCTACCTGGAGGGGGAGGAGATCTCCCACGAGGAGATCGTCACGGCGCTCAAGGAAGGCACCAACCACGGCGCCCTGTTCCCGGTCACGTGCGGCGTGGCGACGCGCAACCTGGGGACCAACCGGCTGCTCGATGCGATCGTCGAGGACCTCCCCTCGCCGGTCAAGCACGGCGGCCTGCAGATCGGCGAGCTGACGCTCGAGCCAGTCGATGACAAGGAGCTGTTCGCGTACGTGTTCAAGACCCGCGCCGACCCGTTTGCGGGGCGCATCAACCTGTTCCGGGTCTACCAGGGCGTGATCAAGCAGGACTCCCAGCTGCTCAACACACGCACCCACACCAAGGAGCGGGTCGGCCAGCTGGTGACGTTCGAGGGCCACCAGACCGGGCACGCGACCGAGTTCGGCCCCGGCGACATCGGCGCCGTGGCGAAGCTCAAGGAAACGAAGGCCGGCGACTGGCTTGCCTCGCGCGATGAGCCGTTGGCGATGCCGAGCATCAAGCTGCCCGCGGCAGTGATGTCGTTCGCGGTGACGCCGAAGAGCAAGGGTGACGAGGACAAGGTGTTCACCGCCCTGCGGCGACTCCAGGAGGAGGATCCGACGATCGACCTGCATCGCGATCCGCAGACCGGCGAGCAGATCGTGGCGGGGCTCTCCCAGGTCCACGTCGAGGTCGTGGTCGAGCGGGTGAAGTCCCGGTTCGGCGCCGAGGTGAGCCTCAAGCCGCCCCGGGTGCCCTACCAGGAGACGATCCGCAGGGCCGCCAAGGGCCATGGACGCCACAAGAAGCAGACCGGAGGCCGCGGCCAGTTCGGCGACTGCCAGATCGAGGTCGAGCCGCTCGAGCCGGGCGGCGGGTTCGAGTTCGTCAACGCGATCAAGGGCGGCGTGATCCCGACCGGGTTCATCCCCGCGGTCGAGAAGGGCGTGGTCGAGGCGATGGCC
>JAFAZB010000218.1 GCA_019240015.1 Solirubrobacterales bacterium | reverse complement strand
CGGCCGCTGACGAGCATTCGGTTCAGCGGCGGAGAGCACATCAGCTCCCCGGACCCGCTGCTGCACCTGCGGATCCTCGGCGCGTTGACCTCGGTCGTGGCGCTCAACGTCTCGCGCTCGATCGCCACGCAGGCAGATGCCAACGTCAACAACCTGATTGTGATGCAGGTCGTGCTCGGCGTCGTGGGTCTGGTGGTCTCGCTGCTGCTCGCCTGGGGCTTGGTGGCGATCACCCGCCGCCAGACCGCCCACTTCCGCAGTCTGGTCACGTCCTCGAGCGACCTCGTGCTGGTACTTGGTGCGGACGGCTGCCGGTACGCGAGCCGTTCGCTGGCCACGATGGTCGGACGTCCCGAGAGCGAGCTGCTCGGTAGCGGGTTCGAGGCGTTCGTGCACGAGGACGACCGAGCGCAGCTCGCGGAGGCCCAGCAGACCGGACAGCCGGAGGCGATGATGCTTCGGGTTCGCAACGCCGCCGACGAATGGCGTCACCTCGAGGCGCACGTGACCGATCTGCGAGCCGATCGCCACCTACGCGGGATCGTGGTCAACTCCCGAGACGTAACCAAGCGCGTCCGCCTCGAACACGAGGTCGCGCTCCAGGCCCAGCGGGACACCTTTGGCGGCCAACTGGTCGAGGCGCTCGAGATGGCCGACGAGGAGACCAGCGCGTATGACGTCGTGGAGCGGGCGATGGTCGAGATCTCGCCCGGCTCGCCGATGGAGCTGTTGCTGTCGGACTCCAGCCGCGCCCACCTCCAACGGGTGGCCACCAGCCCCACCTCCGGCGCCCCGGCCTGCCCGGTGCAATCGCCGTTCTCGTTCGTCGCGGTCCGTCGGGGCAACCCGGTCGTGTTCGAGACCAGCGAAGCGCTCAACGCGTGCCCCAAGCTGCGGGGGCGCGAAGGGGGTGCCTGCTCGGCGGCGTGCGTTCCGATCAGCTTCATGGAGCGGGCACTGGGCGTGCTGCACGCGACCGGCCCCAACGGGGCGCCGCCGACCGCCGAGCAGGTCGCGCAGCTGACCACGCTCGCGACCCAAGCTGGCGCGCGGATCGGAACCGTGCGCGCGTTCGAGAAGACCCAGCTCCAGGCGTCGACCGACGGACTCACCGGGTTGGTGAACCGCCGTACCTTCGAAGGTCAGGTGCGGGGGCTGGTCAATCAGAAGCGACTATTCGCGCTGGCGGTGGCCGACCTCGATCGCTTCAAGGCGATCAACGACACCCACGGGCACGAAGCGGGCGATCGCGCGCTGCGGCTGTTTGCCCAGGTTGCCCACGACTCGCTGCGTGAGGACGACGTGCTCGCGAGATGGGGGGGCGAGGAGTTCGTGTTCGCGCTTCCGGGCCTCGATCGCCTGCAGGCGGTCCGGGTGCTGGACCGTCTACGTGAACGCCTTGCCCAGGCCCAGTCGGGGAACGCCCCGCGATTCACGGTCAGCTTCGGCGTCACCGACTCCGAGGCCGGGGAGGGGCTCGCCCAGCTCCTGCGGATCGCAGACAGCGGCCTGTATGTCTCTAAGCAGACCGGGCGCGACCGAGTGACGATCGGCGAGGTCGACCTCGGCACCCCGCTCACCGCCTCGCCTCCTGAGGACGACGATGACGAAGACAGCGCTCCGGCGTCGCGTACGTCCACTCCACGGTCGCGACCGCTGTTCCACGATGCCGCGGACGAAGAAGATCCCCGCCCCAGCGGGCTGGAGATCCGCTAGCGCATCACGGGCCCCGACGGACCAGCGCAGAACCCGTCACCAACGAGTCCCCCGACCCCCCATACTTCAGCCATGGAGCGCCTGTTCGGCGGTGACGAGCCATCCGCCCCGCGCGGCCGCAGCACGATGCTGCACGAGCAGGCGCCGCTCGCGACGCGGCTGCGCCCGACCAAGCTGGGCGAGTTTGTGGGACAGGAGCGCCTGCTGGCATCCGGCTCCACGCTGCGCCGCGCGATCGAGGAGGGGCGCGCGCACTCGATGATCCTGCACGGCCCGCCGGGGAGCGGCAAGACGACGCTCGCACG
>JAFAZB010000212.1 GCA_019240015.1 Solirubrobacterales bacterium | reverse complement strand
GGCAGAGAAGCAGCACAAGTCGCGCATGCTGAACGCGTGCGCCCTGCTTCCCCTGGGTGAGCGGCTGCCATCGCTGTGACCGACCGCGTCGCGGCTCCGGGCTAGCAGCGACCATCTCACCGCGAGCGTGACAGCGCTCGATTCGTCCGGCGTTTCAGATGCCGTCGCGGGGCGATCCGTCCGAAGGCTTGAAGTTCCTCCTGCGCTGGACCGGGATCGAAGCGAACCGTACGTCAGAATGACGGCGCGCGGCGCGTTAGGCGTTCGCCACGACCTCGCGTACCTCTACGTCGTCCACAGTCACACCCTCTGGGGCGGTCGACCTAACCCGCCCGCTCGCGCTCTCGGCGGCGTCCTCTGAGTCGAACACGACCAGCGACAACCCGCTGTTGCCCTTCCGGGTCCAGTAGCCCGCCACGAATTCCGGGGCCTGCGATACGCCTGGGACGACCTGCTCACGCAGCCCGCTCACACTTGCTTCCTCATCGTTGATCGTGACCTTCACGACAACTGCGTGAATCGAGTAGTCCTTCCTCGTCGTTAGTTGGCCGTCGCACCCATCCGATGACCAGCCCCGAGTGGTCACGGGCCGGAGCGCATCTTGGCCCGTGTCATCGGCGGCAGTCTGGCCGTCGCGGCTCCGGGCTAGACCCTATGGGGGGTGACGTCCGGCCGTAGTGGTACTCCATGGTCGGTCCCCTTCCGTGGCGTTGGGGACGTTGAAGCCGCGCGACTAGCACTCGCGCGGCGGTCCACAACTACATACGGAAGGAGCCGACCATGGCGGTGAAGGCTACGTGCCTTGTCGGTCTTGACGTGCACGCGCGGCAGACGCGCGCGGCGGTGCTCGATCTGCGATCTGGCGAGCTGGCGGTGCGCCGGCTGGTCGGCACACCGGAGGAGGTCGTCGCGTTCCTCGAGCGGCTCCCCGGACCGGTCATCGCGGTGTATGAGGCCGGCCCGACCGGGTTCGGGTTGGCGCGCGAGGCGCGCCGCCGCGGGATCGATGTGCGGGTCATCGCGCCGGGATCGATCCCGAAAGGGTCCGGCGACCGGGTCAAGACCGATCGCCGTGACGCGATCCGGCTGGTGCGGCTGCTCGCTGCGGGGGAGTTGCGGTTCGTGTTCGTGCCGACTGTCGAGGATGAGGCGTTCCGTGACCTGGTCCGCTGCATCGAGGACATGCGTGGCGATCTGATGCGCGCGCGGCATCGCCTCTCGAAGTTCCTGCTGCGCCGCGGTCAGCGGTACACGGACGGGTCGACGTGGAGCCTGAAGCACATGCGCTGGTTGCACGCGCTGGGGTTCGATGACGCCTGCTCGCAGGTCGCGTTCGCCGACTATCTCGCGAGCGTGGAGCTGCTCGGCGGCCGCCGCGCGACCCTGCTGGAAGCGATCGAGCAGCAGGCCGGCAAGTGCTCGCACGCGCCGGTGATCGCCCGGCTGCGCTGCTTCCGCGGGATCGAGACGCTCTCGGCCGCCGGCGTGTGCGCCGAGGTCGGCAGCTTCGCCCGGTTCCCCCAACCGACACTGCTGTCCGGGTTTCTCGGGATCGTCCCGTCGGAGCGGACCTCTGATCTCAAGCGCCGGCAGGGATCGATCACCAAGGCCGGCCCGCCCCACGCCCGCCGGCTGCTCGTCGAAGCCGCCCACCACTACCGCCACCGTCCCGCGATCGGCGAGACACTCGCACGCCGCCAAGCCGGCCAGGACCCACGCGTGATCGAGATCGCCTGGCGCGCGCAACGCCGCCTATACCAGCGCTGGCAGCGACTCCACATCGAACGGCGCAAACCCGCCGGGGTCGTCGCGATCGCCGTCGCCCGAGAGCTCGCCGCGTTCCTCTGGGAGGCCGCGACGCTTGACTGACCCGACCCCCACCATCGCGCCCCGGGTGCTGCCGGGGCCAGCACGAGCAACCCGAAGGCCCACAACCGTCGCGCGAGGCCCGCGATCTGACTATGGGCAACCGGTCAACAGCCGGCCGCGCCCGTTCCTAGACAGCGAGCCGCGACGAACACCGGGTCTTGAGGTGGCAGCCCTCGAATATCAGTCTGACCCCGCAGTCGACCAACTGGACCTTCCGCTCGTGCCGCCCCGACAGCACCCCGGCAACGCCAACCACCCCTCAGCACAACGAAGACACACCTGGCCCTTGACCGACGGATCCCCATATCAGTCAGTATGGACGCATGAGGCTGGCCCTCGCGTGTTGCAGGTTCGCGGGTTAGCTTCGGCGGTGATAGGGCCACTCTCGGCCAGAGCCGCATACAACCGGAGGACCAGCCATGCCCGACGTTAGCTCGAACGCGCCCACCGATGTGCGTCTGTGGGTCTCGATGGATCTGCACAAGCTGTCGATCGTCGCAGCGATGCTGCCGCCGACGGGCGGACAGCCCGAGCTTCAACGGATCGAGACGACCCGGGCTGCGATCCGCCGGTTCATCGAGCGGCTGGGCGGCCCGGAGGGCCTGGCGGTCTGCTACGAGGCCGGGCCCGGCGGGTTCGATCTGCTCCGGGTGCTGAGCGAGCTCGGCGTCGCCTGCGATGTCGTCGCGCCGTCGCTGATCCCGGTCCGCGCCGGCGACCGGATCAAGACCGACCGGCGCGACGCGAAGAAGCTCGTACGGCTCTACCGCGGCGGGCAGCTGTCCTACGTGCAGCCGCCGACCCCGGAAACCGAAGGGCTCCGCGACCTGATGCGCTGCCGAGACGATCTGCGGCGCGCGCGGACCAGCGCCCGGCACCGCGTCAGCAAACAGCTGCTCCGCCACGGCCGGATCTACCGCGAGGGCAAGAGCCAGTGGACGAAGATGCACCGAACGTGGATCGAGCGCCAGCGACTCGACGATCTCCTCGCCCAGTCCGCGCTCGAGCAGATGCTGATCCACCTCGACGGACTGGACCGTCAACTCGACGCGCTCGACCGTGACCTCGAGCTGATCGCTCGCGGCGAGCGGTGGGCCCAGACGGTCCAGATCCTGACCCGCTTCCGCGGAATCTCGACCCGTACCGCGCTCGGGCTGATCGCCGAGATCGGCGACTTCACCCGTTTCGGCCACCCGCGCGAACTGTGCGCCTGGCTCGGGATCGTCCCGACCGAGTACTCCTCCGGTGAGCAGCGACATCGCGGACACATCACAAAGACCGGCAACCACCACGCCCGCCGCCTGCTGATCGAGGCCGCCTGGGCCTACCAGCACCGACCCAGGCGCCCAGACAACGGGCCCGAGCCCGACGCCCGCGCCTGGCAGGCGCAGATCCGCCTGCACCGCCGCTACCACCACCTCACGACCGAGCGCGGGAAGCGCTCCACCGTCGCGACCGTCGCCGTCGCCCGCGAACTCGCCGGATTCCTCTGGGCCGCCGCTACCCACCAGCCATTCGCCCTGGAGGCCGCCGCCTGACCCGACCACCCATTCAGCCTTGCTGGGGTCGGGCGACCGCCGCGACCTCCGGAGGACCCTCGAACGAACTATGCGATCCCGACTCGCGACCCTAGTGCGAGGCAGCACACGACCGGACACTGTCCTGCGGTCCCGACCCGCGCATCTCAGAGTGACAGTCGTCGTTGCCGCCGCGACGGTCGCCCGACCCCAGCAACCATCACCACCATGAACACAAGAAATCACCACTATCCCTTGACACGCGCGTCCATCTCAGTTCGGCAGCACGTGTAGGTAACGACGGGTGGCCAAGCGGTAGGCACTGAAGTGCTCATCGAGGGTGAAGACGGTGCGCAGGTCGCGGGCCTCCGCGACCGCGAGGAGCGTGGCGTCGGCGAGGTCCATCGGGTGGTCGCGGTAGCGGTGCATGAGCTCGGCGCTGCGAAGCGCGAGTTCGAGGT
>JAFAZB010000173.1 GCA_019240015.1 Solirubrobacterales bacterium | reverse complement strand
CGAGCGCAGCAGCTCTGGCGGGTGCGCGTCTGCGCTGACCGTCGACGACGTAGACGGTCCACTGCCTGGTGATCCGGTCCGCATTCAAGGTGGCGGCCGAGTGGATCCTGCAGACGCGTTGAGCCGCAATGTCTCCGCGGAGACCCGCTGCCGCTCCTCGATCTAAGCAGGAGGGTGCGGAGAGGCGCCTGGCCGGAGCTTTTCGGCGTTTTGGAATGTTGGCGCCTTCGCCAGCGAGTGGAGCCTCAATCCGGCTCGCTCGGCGACCTGCAGATATCTCTCAAGGCACGCCTGCACGGTGGATAGGTCTTCCATAAGCGCCACCATTACGAAGCGACTGACCCCGAGTTCCGCGCAGCGCGCCAAAAGCTGCTCGTTCGCTTCCGACTCCCAGATGACCGCAGTTACTTCGAGGTTCTCCCTGCCTATCAGCCTGCAGAAATGTTGTAGCTGGGTGAGCTGCGTCTCTAACTCGGTCGCGTCGTCCACGATCGGCATCCACCCGTCCCCGTGTTCAGCCGCGATCCGCAGACTGCGCGGTCCCGTTCCGCCGATGAGCAGCGGCGGGTGCGGAGCCTGCACCGGCTTGGGCCACAGACAGATTGGATCGAAGTCGACGAACTCGCCATGGAACTCTGCTTCATCATTGGCCCAGATCGTCTTCATTGCCGAGAGTTGCTCCCGCATCAGATCCCACCTCAGGTGCGGCTGGACACCGTGGTTGCGCATCTCCTCCACCAGCCACCCAGCGCCGGCGCCGAACAGGAATCGGCCGCCGGACAGATGGTCGATTGTCGCGACCTGCTTCGCCAGGATGATCGGGTCATGTTGGGGAACGACGCATATCGCCGTGCCGAGCTTCAGGCCTGAGGTGACCGCGGCGGCGGCGCCCAGCACGGTGAACGGATCCAGAACGCGGGCCGACCGCCAGTGAAGTTCGTCCTCGAGAACATCCCGCCGGCTCGCCGGCACGTGCGTGTGCTCGACTACGAAGAGCGACTCCAATCCCGCCTGCTCTACCACCCGCGCCACATCGACGATCCCGGCGGCAAGGTCGGTCTGGGCGATCCCTACCCCTAGCTCCACGGTGCCCACGCGCTAAGCCTATTGCGTCTGCCGCCCTCGGCGGTGCCCCCGCGCTTCCGCTCCGGGCTAGCAGCATCGACGTCGACGCGCGCGTGACCTCGATGCATCCGCCGGGCAATGCGGAAGTCGGCGGACGGATACCCGCGCCGACACGAAGGCAGGGCGGATCAGCGGCGGAGACGAGAGACCCCCAACTCGCCAAAGGTGCGCACCTCCACTGCCTCGACCGTGAGGCGCACGGCCGGATCACCTCGACAGCCCTGCTTTCCCGCGTGAGCGGGAGCGGGCGCTTGCAGGATCGCCGCTAGCGCCGATCGGGCTCGGTCGACCAGAGCAATCGTCCGCGCGCCATCACCGGCACGATCGGAATGCCACGTAGGCAGTCGCGCAGCGCGGCTTCCCTCGATGGCTCGTGGTCGCGTTTGTCCGGGGAGGGGGAGCGTCGCGTTGTTCGCAAGAACCATCGCAAGCGTGCTGTTGGTTAGTGGACGCAACTGCGTCTTTTCCGACGCCGGCCCGTGGTCGCGATCGGAGGCCTCCATCTGGCACGCGTACTCTTGTGGTGATTCCGATCGCGGCGAGCCGCGTAGACCGCCGCGATCGACGGCGGTGGCAGTCGCCTGCGAGATGCGTCGTTTCCGCCCGTCGCGCAGAAGCGGTCGGCGCGTTGACCTCATACCTCCGAGGGCCGCCGGGGAAACCGCTGGGGAAACCGCTGGGGACCGTAGACGTCCACGACCGTGCCCGTTGTGGTGAGACACGAACCCTCTGGGTTCACCGGCGTCAGCCGGCGAGAGCCCTTTTCAGACCTGCGATCGCATTGTCGGCGTCCCGGATGCGGGCCTGGCTGATCGAGCCGTCGTCCACGTCGGCGAGGAGTCGCTGGTAGGCGGTCGAGGATCCGTTCTCGGTCTGAGCGTAGAGGAGCAGGTCCAGTCCGGCGTTGATCGCCGCCCGGGCGGGCGCTGCCTGACCGTTGAGGGCGGGGGCCTGAAGGTCATCGCTGATGGTGACCAGGGGCGTCTGCGGCGAGACGATTCTCAGCTCACGCTGGTAGGTGAGCGGGGACATGACAGCCGGAAGAGACCCGGTCAGATTCGGGTAGGAGGCGTCCGAGACCATCACCAGCGCGAGCCGACTGCCGGCGCACCCGACGTAGGGGAGATAGTCATCTCGGATCTCGGACGCCGGCGCGTCAATGGAAACCGGCCCGGCGTCGGTGCTGCCGGTCGCCATGCCAAGGCCCGGAAAGTGCTTGAGCGCGAAGGCGACACCCTGCGATTGCAG
>JAFAZB010000135.1 GCA_019240015.1 Solirubrobacterales bacterium | reverse complement strand
CTCCGAGGAGTTGATCTCCGACCAGAACCTGGAACGGGTGCGGGCGCTCAACGAAATCGCGCAGCGAAGGGGCCAGTCGCTTGCGCAGCTCGCGGTCGCCTGGGTATTGCGAGACGAGCGGGTGACCTCGGCGCTGCTCGGGGCGAGCAGCGTGACCCAGCTCGAGCAGAACGTCGCGGCGCTGCAGCGACTCGAGTTCGATGCCGATGAGCTGGAGGAGATCGACCGCTACGCGGTCGAGGGGGAGATCAACATGTGGGCCGCGTCCAGCGATGCGTAGCCGGACCGCGGCGCGGCGCCCTATGGCGTAGAGACGATGCGTCCCTGGTTGTTGACGTAGGTCTGCTGCGGGGCGCTGTCGATCATCACCGCGAACGTGCCCTGCGGCGTGCCGCCGTTTGATAGCACCGCTCGCGCCTTGCCGTTCAGCCCCGCCGCGACCTCCCAGGCGATCACGTGCCGACCCGGTTTGACCGCGGTCACCGCCCAGATGAACGTGGCGGTGCTTCCGGGCTTGAGCGGCTTGCCGAGCGCCCAGGTGTTGCTGTAGGCGGTGGCATCGCTGCCGGCGCCACCCGACTGACAGCTGTAGTTGCACGGCCCCGGCGCTTGGTCGACGACCCAGACCGGACGTGACGGGTTCGCGAGGTACTGCACGTTCTGATCCTCCGCGAACGCTTGCGCGCTGGTTCCCTCGGCGCGCGGCGCGGTCGAGCTGCAGCTGAGGTTGCAGATCGTGACGGCGAGGTTCGGGATTGGCTGGAGGCCGTCGTTGCGTACCGCGATCACCAGGTGGGTGTGCTGTGAGAGGTGCTGCGAGCTGGGGAACGCGGCCACCGGCACGGCGACCGAGAACTTGCCGCTCGGCTCGCTCGCGTCCTGCCGGGCACCCGAGCCGCAGGCGCTCAGCGTCGCTGCGGCGCCGAGGCCCGCGATGACTGCGCAACCCGTCGCTCTCCACCCGCTCACCGCACGGCGAAAATACCAGCTGCCACCGGTCCGAGCGACGGTTGACAGTTGGTCTCCACGTTCCCCTTGGCGTACGCTTAGCCGGGTCGGGAGCCGCGTCTGCGGCGCTTCAGATCCGGGAGGATGTAAGACCAGTTGATCCGAGCAGTCGCCGATCGAGCGTTCCTGCCGACCAAGAGCGTGCTGGAAGAGGTCGGCAACATGATGATCCTGACCGGCAAGACGCTCGTGTCCGCGGTCAGGCCGCCATATCCGTACGGGAGTGAGTTCGTGGGGCAGTTCCTGTTCGCGCTGCGGCTCTGCTGGTTTCCGCTGTTGGTCTCGACGGTGGCCTTCGGCTACGAAGCGCCCGGGCTGCAGGCCGCCAACTTCCTGGTCTTGTTCGGAGCGCTCGACCGCCTCGGCGGGTTCTTCGTGCTGGCCTCGATCCGGGAGTTCGCGCCGTTCGTCGACGCGATCATCCTCGCCGGAGTCGCCGGCACCGCGATCACCGCCGACCTCGGTGCGCGGAAGATCCGCGAGGAGCTCGACGCGCTCCAGGTGCTCGGCGTCGACCCGATCAAGAACCTGGTCGTGCCCAGGTTCCTGGCCTTGATGCTGGTGACGGGTTTGTTCGACATCTACGCGCTGCTGTTCGGCATCTTCGGCGGGATCCTCGCGACGCTGGTCAATCACGCCCCGCTCGGGCCGTTCTTCTCCACGTTCTTCAACAACGCGTCAACCACCGACCTGTGGGGCTCGGTGCTAAAGACGACCCTGTTCGGCGCGATCATCTCGATCGTCTGCTGCTACAAGGGGATGACTGCGTCCGGTGGGGCGGAGGGGGTGGGGCGCGCGGTCAACCAGGCGGTGGTGATCGCGTTCCTGGGCGTGTTCGCGTTCAACTACGCGTTCACCCAGACGCTGCTCGCCACGCATCCCGAGGTCACGACGATCATCAGATGATGAACGAGTTGATCGCGACACCACGGGGCTGGGTCGAGGCGTTCGGCGAGATCGTCAAGTTCGGCGCGCGGATCGTGGGGGAGGTGCTGCGCCTGCGAGTGCTGCGCTTCTTCGGCGAGGCGCTGCGTCAGGCGGGGATCCTGATCGTCTCTTCGACGCTGGTGATCTGGGGGCTGGTGTTCATCATCGGGCTGCAGTGCGGGATCGAGGGCGCGTACTTCACTTACGGGCAGGGGACGCCCGCCTACTCCGGCGTGTTCGCGGCGTGGTGTGACCTGCGCGAGCTCGTGCCGCTGGTGTTCGGCTACATGATGGCCGCCAAGATTGGAACCGGGCTGGTGGCGGAGCTCGGCTCGATGCGGATCTCCGACGAGATCGACGCGCTCGAGGTGATGGGGATCAGCGGCGTCACGTTCCTGTGCTCCACGCGTTTGCTGGCGGCGATCATGGTGCTGCCGTTCGTGTACCTGGCCTCGATCGGCGCCGGCTTCTTCGCGAGTTATCTGGCGGTCGTCCAGCAGATCGGCTACGTGTCCTCCGGGGGGTTCTTCCTGATCTTCTGGCAGTTCCAGAACCCCCCGGATCTCTTATTCAGCTTGATCAAGGCGATGGCGATGGCGGTGGTGATCGTGCTCGTCGGCTGCTACTACGGCTACAACGCCAGCGGCGGACCGGTCGGGGTGGGGATCGCGACCGCGAAGTCGATGGTGTTGAACATCGTGTCGGTACACCTCATCGGAATGCTCGGCACGCAGCTGTTCTGGGGCGCCAACCCGAGGGCACCAATCGGAGGCTGAAAGATGGCGCGGTTCAAGTTCGGTTCTCGTAAGCACGTCGAGCAGCAGGATCAGGAGCAGAGCTCACCCGCGCCCGGCTGGCAGCCGCCCGGGGACGAGCAGGCCGAGCCCGCCGCCGAGCCCGAGCGACCGGCTGCACAGCAGAGCTCACCCGCGCCCGGCTGGCAGCCGCCCGGCGGCGCGGGGTCATGGATCCCTTATGACGCTGACGACGAGGAGGAGGACGGTCAGCCCGCCCCGGCGGCGGACAGCGCCGCGGAGTCAGACGACCGCGCTCGGACGGAGCACGATCAGCACGAGCACGACGAGCCCGATGATCACGAGCACGACGAGCCCGATGACCGCGAGCACGACGAGCCCGATGATCGCGAGCACGACGAGCCCGAGCGGGAGCACGACGAGCCCGATGATCGCGAGCACGACGAGCCCGAGCGGGAGCAGAGCTCCTCCCGCGTGTCGGTCGTCGACGAGCAGCCGCCCCGTCCGGAGCCGCCCGAGGGCGTCTCGGAGGAGGAATACAAGTGGCACACCTACCGGGTGTACCCCTCTGGGCGCCCGGACGCGGTCGAGTTCGTGGACACCTACAAGGCGTTTGGGCGCGCGCACATCCTCCGCGGGCTCGACATGGGCCTGCCGGAGGGCATGGTGTCGATGATCCTGGGGCCGTCGGGAACCGGTAAGTCGGTCTGCATCAAGCACATGGTCGGGCTGCTCTACCCAGACAAAGGCGATGTGATCGTGCACGGCGAGTCGGTGCCGAACATGCCGGACGATCAGCTGTTCGAGATGCGCAAGAAGTTCGGGCTGCTGTTCCAGGACGGCGCGCTGTTCGGATCGATGAACCTGTACGACAACGTTGCCTTTCCGCTGCGCCAGCACACCGAGAAGGGGGAGGACGAGATCGAAGACGTCGTCATGCGCCGCCTGAATGAGGTGGGGCTCGGCGAATCGCGCACGAAGATGCCCAACGAGCTCTCAGGAGGGATGCGCAAGCGGGCTGGGTTCGCCCGCGCGCTGGTCCTCGAGCCGGACATCGTGCTGTTCGACGAGCCCGACTCTGGACTGGACCCCGTGCGCACGGCGCTGCTCGGCGAGCTGATCCTGGAGATCCACCGCGACATGATGGACGAGGCGAAAGCCAAGGAACGGGAGCACCTGCCGACTTTCTGCGTGATCACGCACGACATCATGAGCGCCCGCCGGGTGGCCGACTACATCAACGTGCTGTGGAAAGGGCGGATCGTGGAGGCGGGCCCGGCCGAGGACATGCTGAACTCCGAGAACCCGTTCATTCGTCAGTTCCTCTCCGGGGAGTCACAGGGCCCGCTCACGATGGACTAGGTGCGCCGGCGCGGCGAAGCCCCCGATAGCCTGACCGCATGAGAAGGCTCGAGCGGTTGGCACGTGCGGCTGCCGCCAGGCCTGTGCTGGCGCTCGGGATCGTGCTGGCGGCGGCGCTCGCGGGCGGCCTGCTGTCGCTGGGGCTGAAGCCGTCGGCGGGCAGCGACACGTTCGTCAGCCGCTCGTCCCCGAGCTACCAGGCAACCGCGGAGGACCAGCGGCACTTCGGCTCCGACGCGGTGATCATCCTGATCCGCGAATCGCTGCCCAATCTGGTGGAGACCAAGGATCTGGCGACCGTGACCTTCCTCGAGGCGTGCCTCGCAGGACAGTACGTGGTGCCCGATCAGCAGCTCTACGCGTTCGTCACCGCGCCGCCCGGAGGCCAGAAGCCGTATGGCGGCTGGAGCAGTCCGTGCGGAAGGCTGATGCGGGCGCGGCCCGTGCAGGCGGTGTACGGACCGGGCACGTTCCTGAACCGCGCGGTCGCGGCGGTGAACACGCAGATCCAGGCGATGCTCACCGATGCACGCCAGGCCGTGACGAACGCCGAGCGCAGCGCGTATGCATTGGCGCTCGAGCGTGGACTCGGTAGCAAGCAGGCGCTCACCGACGCCAACGCGGCGGGAGCGCTCGAGCAGCAACAGCAGCTGCAGACGCTCGAGCAGATGTACCTCAACTCGGGCATCACCGGGACGCCAACGATCGACGACCCGCAGTTCATCCCGCAAATCGTGTTCGACCAGACGCGCGGCGTAAACCAGCCCAAGGCCCGTTTCGCATACCTGTTCCCCACCGCCAACTCGGCGCTGATCCAGGTCCGGCTCAAGTCGACCTTGAGCGAGGCCGAGCAGGCCCACGCGATCGCCTGGATCCGGCAGGCCGTCCAGATGCCGATCTTCCGCTCGGCTTACGGCGGCACCTACACGGTCACCGGAGCGCCCGTCGTGGTAAACGACCTCTCGCGGGAGATCACCGGGTCGATCTCGGGCCTGTTGATCGCGGCGGTGCTGGTGATGGCCGCGACGCTCCTGGTCGCGTTCAGGAGCAGGCTGCGGCTGTTGCCGCTGGCGATCGCGCTGGCGGCCAGTGGGATCACGTTCGGAGCGCTCGCGCTGCTCGGCGCCACGCTGACGATGGCGTCGATCGCGGTGCTCCCGATCCTGATCGGCCTCGCGGTCGATTACGCGATCCAGTTCCAGGCCCGGGCCGAGGAGGCCGTATCCTCGGCGCTGCGCCCGGCAACCCGCACCCAGGCGGTGGCGCGCGCCGCCAGCACCGCAGCGCCGACGATCGCCGTCGCGGCGCTGGCGACGGCGATCGGGTTCCTGGTGCTGCTCCTCTCGCCGGTCCCGATGGTGCGCGACTTCGGCATCCTGCTGGTGGTCGGGATCGGGGTCGCGCTGCTGTGCGCGATCAGCGCAGGGTCTGCGGCGCTCGTCCTGTCCGACCGCGACGGCGGCTGGATCGGGGCGTCGTTGCGAGGCGCCGGCGAGATCCTCGCCGGCGCCACGGCGCGGCTCCGGCTTCCGGCGGCGCGTCCCGCGCAGGCGCGGGTCGCCGGGGCGCGGTCGCGGCTGCTCGCGGGCCTGATCGGCCGTCCCGAGCGGGTCATCGCGTTCGCCGTCGTGCTCGCCATCTGTGGCTGGATCGCCGACACCCAAACCTCCGTCCAGAGCGATGTGACCAAGCTCGTGCCGTCCGGCATGCCGGCGCTGCGCGACCTCCACACGCTGGAGCGGGTGACGGGTGTCTCGGGCGAGATCGACGTCACCGTTCGCGCGGCCGACGTGGCGACGCCGCGGACGATCTCCTGGATGATCGCCTACGAGGACGGCTTGCTGAGCCACTACGGCTACCTGGAGACGAAGGGCTGCGCGCGCTCCACGCTGTGTCCTGCGCTGTCACTGCCGGACCTGTTCTCGAGCGCCAGCCAGCCGGGGCAGGCGACTTCGCTGACTCAGCCGGCGATCGACAGCCTGCTCGGCGCCGTGCCCAGCTACTTCTCCCAGGCGGTGATCACCGCGGACCGGCGGGAGGCCACGCTCGCGTTCGGGATCCGGCTGATGCCACTCGCCCGGCAGCAGCTGGTGATCGACTACATGCGCTCCCAGCTGCGCCCGCCCGCAGGCGTCAGCGCCCAGCTGGCCGGATTGCCCGTGCTGGCGGCACAGGCCAACGCGGCGCTGGCGTCCTCGGCGCGCCGGCTGCTGACTCTGGTCGCTGCGCTGGCAGCCGTCGCTGTGGTGCTGCTGGCGGCGTTCAGGCGAGTCCGCCGAGCGCTCGTCCCGCTGGTACCGATCGCGCTGGCCACCGGCTGGTCGGCGCTGATCCTGTACGCGATCGGGATTCCGCTGAACCCGATGTCGGCCACGCTGGGCACGCTGGTGATCGCGATCTCGACCGAGTTCAGCGTGCTGCTCTCCGAACGCTTTCGCCAGGAGCGGGCCGCGGGCCATGACCTCCCAGCGGCGCTCAGGCGCACGTATCGCTCCACCGGGATGGCGGTGCTGGCATCCGGCATCACGGCGATCGCCGGGTTTGGAGTGCTGGTGTTCTCGAGCATCACGATGCTGCGGGATTTCGGCTTCGTGACGCTGATCGATCTCTCGGTGTCGCTTGCCGGGGTGCTGATCGTGCTGCCCGCGGTGCTGGCGCTGTCCGAGCGCGGAGAGGCGACCGAGCGAGTGCGCTGGCTGGCGCGCCGCGCCGCCGCCGGGACGGCGCGCTTGCGACGCCCACCACGAGTGGCGTGAACGAGCCCGACGGCCGGGAGTCGATCGACACACGCCGCTTCCGGTGGATGATCGGGGGCTTCGGCCTGGCTCTGGTAGCGGCGATCTCGGTGTACGGGCTCGCCACGCGCGGCGTGAAGAGTGCCGGCATCCCGCCGGGCAGAGCGCTTCCGTACTTTGCCGCTCCGCTGGCGGCCTCGACGCTCAACGGCGATCCCAACCTGAATCCGCCGTGTACGACGGCCAAGCACGACCCGCGCGCGCTCAACGTCTGTCTGCTCGTGGCTCGCGCGCCGCTGGTGCTGGCGTTGTTCGTGCCAGGGTCCCGTGAGTGCCGGCGCCAGGTGGACGCCGTGCAGGCGGTGTCCGGTGAGTTCGGGTCGCGCGCCGTCAGTTTCGCCGCGGTGGCGGTCCATGCCGGCCACAGCCAGGTCGCCGCGCTTGTCCGCGCCCATCGCTGGACGATCCCCGTCGCCTTCGACCGGGACGGGTCGGTGGGTGAGCTGTACGGCGTCGCGATCTGCCCGATGCTCGAGTTGGCTGGCCGCGGTGGGGTCGTGCAGCAGCGCCTGCTCGGCGGCCGATGGCTCGACACGGCCGCGCTGGCCGCACGGGTCCGTGCCTTGCTGGCCGGCGGCGGGTGATGGAGGAGGACGGGCTCGAGCTCCGCGCCGCACCCGGATTCGTGCAGGCGGACGTGCGCGAGGAGTTCCCTGGGCTGAGACTGGACTGGATCACGGTCCGCGGTGGACGGCGCGCCAGCTCGCCCGAGCTCGTGCAACGGCTCCGAGCTCTGTCGAACCGCTACCGCGGGAGTGGGGTGGTGGCGATGCGCACCCAGCCGATCCCGCACGCCTACCGGGCCTTCTTTCGCCACATCGGGCTGGATCCGGATGTCACCCGGATCCCCAGCGAACAGGTTGCCGTGGCGCGCCTGTTGCACGGCCGGCTGCGCTCGCGGGACCGCGTCAGCGACGCGCTGTTGATCGCACTCGTCGAGACGGGCGTGCCGGTCTGGGCGCTCGATGCAGAGTTCGTCGGTCCCGGCGGCCTGGGAATCAGGACCACCGTCGAGGGCGACCGACTCGGCTCCGGCCAGCGGTCCGAGTCGCTGGTGCCCGGCGCGCTGGCGGTCGCGGACGAGGGCCGCGTCCACGCGATGCTGTTCGGCGAGGTGGCGACTGAGCACGCGGTCAGCTCGCGCACGAACAACATCGCCCTTTACGCCGTGGGGGTCCCGGGAGTGCCGGCGATCCACGTCGAGGAGGCTCTGTGGACCTGCGCGCAGGCGCTTGGCGACCCTCGTGCAGGCCCCTGATGAGGCTGTGGGGGCGCATCCCGGTGCTAGTCTCACCCCGTTGGCAAGAGGGGAGCGATGGAGCTTTTCACGCAGGTCCAAAGTGCTCCGCAGGTTCCGGTCGAGGTCGACGAGCGCGCCGCGCGTCGCTCCCTGCGCGGCCAGATCGCCCGCCTCGAGCGTGAGCTGGCCGCGGCATTCCTGACGGCATTTCCGATCGGGGGCCTCGAGCTCGCGGCGGGATTCGATCGAGAGCCACGGCTGCTGGACCTCGGTGAGCTCGAGCGCGTCCGCGACGAGCTCGCCGAGCGCCTGCGCGCGGCGCGTTTACGGATCGCGCGCGAGGCCGATCAGCAAGCCGAGAAACGGCTGGTCCTCGAGCGGATGCTGCTGAACCCGGCGGAGCACAGGTTCGCCCGCATCTCGTGCCGGGAGCTGGGCGAGCCCGGCTGTGGCGTCTGGCAGGTCAGGCCGCGCCTTGGCCTGATCGGGATGCTGATGGGCTGGTGGCAGGTCAAGCTGTCCTCCGGCTGTCCGTTAGCCGAGGGCCGCGGCGCAGCCGCGGCCCGGAGTCGCCGGTCTATCGTGGGTTCGGATGCGCCAGCTGTTGAAGACCGGGACGGGAGCGGCCCTGGTGGTCGCGATCATGTTCATCGGCAGCCTTGGCCTGTGGGTGGGGACGCCCTTGATGTGGCTGTGGATCGGCTCGCAGATCCAGGGCGCGACGGCCTCTCTGGGGGCCGCGCTGGGGGTGATGTTCATCGGCGTGATCGCCACGATCGGCTTGCTCGCGGCGGTGCTCGCCAAGCTGAGCGACGTCTACCGGGCCAACTGCCTGGCGCGGGGCCAGACCGATCCAGGACACTTCGTGCTCGAAGGGGTGTTGGTGATCAGCGCCGGGCTGACGCTGGCGGTGTTCGTGGTGTGGTTCTTCTTCTTCGCCGGGACGAGCCCGGTCCCGATCGGGATCCACCTGTAGAGGGCCGGGCGCGCCGGCTGCAAGCCGGCGCGCCCGAGACTGCCACCTACGCCACAAGCACCATCTCGGCCTCGGGCCCCGGGGACGGGGGCGGCTGGAGCTGATCCGCCAGTAGCCGCCGCTGACGGTCGGTCAGCGCGTCGACCAGCTTCGTCTCGCTGATGTTGTTACGGCCGAGGAACTTCCTGCACCGCTTCGCTCCCCAGCGCCGCTGGCTCATCAGCAGGTCTGCCACGGACCATTTCTTGGCCGCATCCGGAGGCTCGAGGATCACCTGGGCGGCACTTAGCTCGCCGTCGGCGATGCGCCGCTTGAGCCCCGCTCGCGCCAGCCGAATCTTGTTG
>JAFAZB010000116.1 GCA_019240015.1 Solirubrobacterales bacterium | reverse complement strand
CCGCACACACCGCCCGCGCCCCGCCAAACCCCCCAAAGCCCACCTCACGCCCTGATCGTCAGCCTCCGCCCCAGGGTCCGCCGCTCGACGTTGCCGGCCGGGTCGACCACCTCGCCCACGATCGTCGCGGCGATCGACCTGTTCTGCGAGAGCGCCGCGCGGAGGCGATTCAGTTGCCGGGTGGAGAACTTGATCGCGATCGTCTTGTGGCCGCGGTTGCGCAGCAGGTAGACGTTCGCGTCGACTGCGAAGGGCTTGCCGTTGCCGATCTGAACCTCGGCAACCGCGGTCATCAGGCAACCGCGCGAGCAGGACACGGTCGCCGCCAGCTGATTGCGGGCTACGGGTCGCTGACCGGACGGCAGCGAGAGCGTGACGGCCGCGATCTTCGGCTCGACCGCAGCGGCCACCTGGGCGAAGTGGGCCAGGTCGATGCTCCCCCAGCCCGACGCGTCGTCGTACCCGGGCGCCGCCGAACAGCAACCGAGCGGCTGGTGGTTGCCGTCGGGCAGGTAGGGCCCGAGGTCGTTGTTCCCGGTCGTCACGTCGTAGAGCACCTCGCTCGCGAGCTTGGAGGTCCCGATCGCGTACAGCAGGGGGTTTGCCAGACCGAGGCCTTGGAGCCCGTGAAAGCGCAAGTACTGGTCGACCAGCGCCAGCCCGCCGGCCAGCAGCGGGCTCGACGCGCTCGTGCCGCCCACCGTCACCCACGGGCTCGAGTGGTGGCTGTTGATGCAGTCGCCCTTAGCCGAGCAGTAGATCACGTAGCCGGGCGCTACGTCGGCGAGCATCGAGACGTCGGGCACGGAGCGGTGGTCGGTGTGCACGACCGCCTTCTGGTAGCTGGGCCGCCGCAGCACGCTGAGGCCCCCGCCGCCGGCGCCGAGCTGTAACGGCGCGTCGTTCCACACCGGCTGGGTGACGATCTGGTTGCCGGGGGTCAAGCCGAGGTTGGTCCCGCCGACCCCCGTGACCCACCACGAGGATGCCGGGTAGTTGACCGCCGTGAGCGCCAGCGGACCGACGGCTCCCTGGCAGGCGGACGAGCCGGAGTCGCCGGTCGATGACAGGAAGGTGATCCCGCTCGCGGCGGCCATTGCCAGCGACCCCTCGGCGAGCGCGATCCCGTGCGTCCCGACCGCTTGGAGCAGGCCCGGCTCGCACACGCCCAGCGACGCCGAGATCACCTGGGGCTTGCTGCCGGAGCCCTGGAGCGGGGCGGTCAGCGCCCTGATCAGGTCGACCGCTCGATTGCGGCTCTCGTACACGTCGATCGCCTTCAGCCCCGGGGCGGCCGCGTCCAGCACCTCCAGATCGAGAGTCGACTCGCCGCCCGGGGACAGCGGCTTCGCGACGCCCACGCCGAAGCTGTTGATCCCCGGGACCGGCAGCTTGAAGCAGCGCGCAAAGCTGAGGATGTCGGTGTAGCGGAAGCCGTCGATCTCGATCAGCGCCACCCGTTCGCCTTGCCCCGCATAGCCGGCCAAGCGCAGCGGGAGGTAGTCGTAGGCGGTCAGGTACTGGTTCGGAGTGAAGCCCCCCGAGGCGACCGCGTTCGGGCAGCCGCTCGCGGTGCCGGTGCGGGGCTTGTAACCCGAGGGTTGGTTCGCCTGCGCCGACCGCGCCCCCTGATGAACCCAGCCGGCGTCGATCAGCGGCGGCGAGGCGGCGCTCAGCGGCTGCGTGTCGAGCCCGATCACCGCGGTCGCCAGGCCCCGAAGCCCAGCGGGCATCCGGGCCGCGGCGGTGGGCGCGAGAAAGCGCACGTTGTGGGCGGCGCGGAAGCGAGCCAATGGCGCGCCGAACAGGCGCTCCGCGAGGCCGACGCTCATCGTGGCGTCGGCGAACAGCCCGGTGGCGTCGATCTTGACGTCGCTGGCCCCGACTCGCTTCAGATAGGCGAGCACCCGGCCGCGGGTCAGCGTCGAGGCCCCGAACCTGCTCGCCAGCTCGGCGATCGGCTCGTACTCGCCGTACTGCGGGGAGCCCTTGGTGCTCACCGCCAGCGCGAACTGCTCGAGTCCCTGCTGATCCGCGTACAGGGGCAGCGCCAGCTCGATCAGCTGCGAGCCGGGGGCAGCGCCGAGCACGGCGGCGCCGGCCTCCGGGCTCGGTGCCGCGACCGCCGTGGCCGCGGTGAATCCCAACACGCACAGCGCTGCGGCGAGGGCCGTCGGCAGGGGTGAGAGCAGCTCGCGGGGGGAGCACCGCGCGCCCTTCCTGCGTCCCATACCTGGATCCTTGCACACCGGGCCCGACCGATCGCCGGCGATGTGCGTCGCGCCGGCTACCGGCCCTCGGGGCGGTCGCGTTCGCCCCGAGGCCCGGGGCGGTCGCGCAGCGCGAGCTGCTCCAGGTCGAGCATGCGCACGATCTCGCCGCCGCGCTCGTATGGCACG
>JAFAZB010000058.1 GCA_019240015.1 Solirubrobacterales bacterium | reverse complement strand
CTGCCGACGAGGACATCCACCGCCACACCGTGTGCTTCCAGATCGAGCGAGCACCGGGCGGCTGCGAGCTGTACGAGCCCCCAAACTGGCCCCGCCGAGAGCGAAATGGGTTCCCGTGCATCCATGTCGTGTATGCGCACCGGCCGGTCCTATGGCCACGCCCCCGCCTCCCCAGCCCGGCGGCCGCCCCAGAACGTCAGCCCCGCGTCACGGGGCCCTCGCCGGACTCGCCGAGGGGCGGATCACCTGCTCGGCGGCGCGCTCGCGCGGCAGGACCCAGGCCTCTTCGACGACGATCATCAGCAGGGAGAGGATCGGCACCGCGATCACCAGCCCCAGGAAGCCGAACACCGAGCCGACGGCGACGACCCCGAACGCGATCACCGCCGGATGCAGGTGCACCGCCCGCGACATCACCACCGGGCCGATCACGTTCGCCTCGATCTGGTGGATCGCGATGTACATCGCCAGCACCGCCACGGCGGTTCCGGGCGAGACCGTCAGCGCATACGCCACCGGAGGAATGCCGCTGATCAACGAGCCGAAGTAGGGGATCACCTCGGCGACCGCGCTGAAGACCGCAAAGAACAGCGCGAACTTCAGGCCGACGAGCAGCTGGAGGCCCAGATACAGCAGCACGCCGATGATCAGTACGGCGATCGCGAGCCCGCGCAGCCACCCCAGCCAGGCGGCTCGCAGACGCATCATCACGCGCATCACGTCCGGGCGCCGCTCCGGGGGGAACAGGCTTGCCGCGCCGTCGAGCAGGGGCTCGGGGGTTACAGCGATGTAGTAGGCGGTGATGATCGCGATCACCAGGCCCCCCACCACGGTCGCGGCGCTGAGCCCGATCGAGGCGAGCGGCCCCAGCAGGCGCGAGGGGTTGTGCGCGTACGTGCCGACGTACTGCTGGACCTGGCTGGCGACGTGGCCGGGCCGCTGGCCGGTGATGCTGCTGATCTTGAGCTCGATCGAGTGCACGAGGCTCGGCGCGGCGTCGATCAGCGTCTTGACCTGGCTGATCAGCGTGGGGATCAACAACGCGATCAGGCCGCCGACGGCCCCGACCCCGAGCGCCAGTGCCAGCAATGCGCCGAGCGCCCGAGGAACGCCGTAGCGTTCGAGCCGGGTCGCGCATGCCGCCAGCGGCAGGCTGAAAATGATCGTGATCAGTACCGCGAGCAGCAGTGTCACGAGCTGCTGCACCAGCAGCCCGAGCACGATCAGCACCGCCCCCAGCGCGATCGCCCCGAAGATTGCCCGCTGGCCCCGGTCCTCGCCGGTCGGCTGCACTGCTCGCCGCGGCGAGCGGCCGCTCGGCACGCGAATCGCCCGTTCCCGCGCCATCGCCTACACAGGGGCCTTCAGCGCCGCCGGCCCGGAGTCGGCCAGTGGGTCGTGGCGACGCTCTTGCGGACGCACCCAGGTTTCCTGGATCAGGATCAGCGTCAACGAGATCAGCGGCACCGAGATGAACAGCCCCAGGATCCCGAACAGCGCGCCGGCGATCAGCACCCCGATCGCGATCACCGCCGGGTGCAGGCTCACCGCCCGCCCCATGATCAGCGGCAACACCAGATTGCCCTCGATCTGGTTGACGATCACGTACACGACCGTCACCAGCACGCCCTGGTTGACCGAGTGCGCGAGCCCGTAGACGATCGGCGGGACCGCGCTGATCACCGAGCCGTAGTTGGGAATCACGGTCAGCAGGGCGGAGAACACCGCGAACCCGACCGCGAACTGGAGCCCGATGATCTTCATCCCGATGAACAGCAACCCCCCGAGTACCAGCATGTCCAGCGCGATCCCCCGCAGCCAACCGAGCCAGGCGACGCGGATCCGCTGCAGGATCCGAACGACGTCGTCGCGCTGTGCCGGAGGAGCCAGCCGGACCAGCCCGCGGATCAGTGGCGCCGGGTTGATCGCCATGTAGAGCGCGGTGATCAGCACCACGATCAGGCCGCCGACGGCGCCGACCACGGTGAGCCCGACCGAAGACAGCGGGCCCAGCAGGATCGCCGGATGCTGGGTATAGCGGTTGGCGAACCGCTGGACCGCGTTCGCGATCGCGTTGGGCTTGAGCCCGAACGTGTGGTTGATCCCGTGCTCGACCCGATGGACCGTGCCGGGCAGCTCCCGCACGAACTGATCGACCTGGGTGACGAACTCGGGAATCACGAACGCCAGCAGCAGCGCCAGCACCGACGCTCCGAACAGCAGCGTCAGCAGCGCCCCCAGCACGCGCGGGATGCGGAACCGCTCCAGCCAGCTCGCTCCGGCGGCGATCGGCAGCGCGATGATCACGGTGATCAGCAGCAACAGCACCAGGTCGACCAGCTGCTTGAACAGCAGCCCGATCGCCACCAGCGCCAGCGCCAGCATCACCGCGCGATAGGCGAGCGCTGGGCGGAAGATCGCCGCCGAGGGGCTTCTGTCAGGCTCCGGTGAGGCGGTCACGGTTCTCCGAGCCGATTGCTGATCTGAGAGCCACCTACCCGACGGGCCGGACCGCGACGCCCGCGTGCACGAGATGCTGCTTGACCTCGGCGACCGTGTGGTGGCCGTAGTGGAAGATCGACGCGCACAGGACCGCGTCGGCGCCGGCCTCGACGGCCTGGCGCAGGTGGTGCAGCTCGCCGGCGCCCCCGGAGGCGATCACCGGAACCCCCACCGCGCTCGCGACCGCCCCGGTCAGCCCCAGGTCATAGCCGGCGTTGGTGCCGTCACGGTCCATGCTCGTCAGCAGGATCTCCCCCGCCCCGCGCTCGACCGCCTCTCGTGCCCAAGCGACCACGTCTCGCCCGGTCGGGGTCCGTCCCCCCGCGACGTAGGCCTCCCAGCCGCCGGGATCGCGCCCGCGCGCCTTCGCATCGATCGCCAGCACCACGCACTGCGCCCCGAACGTGCGCGCCAGCTCGTCGATCAACCCTGGTCGCGCCAGCGCCGCGGAGTTGACCGAGATCTTGTCCGAGCCCGCGTCGAGCACGGCTTGCGCATCGGCCACCGACCGGATCCCGCCGCCGATCGTGAACGGGATGAACACCTCGTCCGCGGCCCGGCGCGCCAGTTCGACGACCGTCTCGCGCTTGTCTGAGGTCGCGGTGATGTCGAGCAACACGAGCTCGTCGGCGCCGGCGGCGTCGTAGCGGCTGGCGAGCTCGACCGGGTCTCCGGCGTCGCGCAGGTCGAGAAATCCCACCCCCTTGACGACCCTCCCGCCGTCGACGTCCAGACACGGGATCACCCGCTTGTAGTGCATCTGCTCATTCCCGGCCGTTCAGCGCCGCCTGCGCTTCGGCGACCGTGAAGCGCTGCTCATACAGGGCCTTGCCGACGATCACGCCCGCCAGGTTCACCTGCCGCAGCCCGGCGAGCGCGCGGAGGTCCGCAAGTGAGCGAACTCCGCCCGAATAGATGAAGCTTCCGCGCACGGTTCCCGCGACGCTGCTGACCTCGTCCAGATCCGGGCCGCTGAGCGTTCCGTCGCGTTCGATGCTCGAGTAAACGAACCGCGAGACGCCGCGGCGGCCGAGCGTCTCGATCACCGAGCCCACTGGGATCTCGGTCTGCTCCGTCCAGCCGGACGTCGCGAGCCGGCCGTTGCGGGCATCGACTGACACCAGCACCCGGTTGCGGTGCTCGGCGAGGACCCGGTCGAGGAAGTCGACATCGCGATACGCGGCCGTTCCGAGCACCACGCGTGCCGCGCCGGCCGCGAGCGCCTCCGCGACCGAGTCCGCCGTCCGCAGGCCGCCCCCAACCTGGATCGGGACTCCTACCGCGGCGGCGATCCGTCGCACCTGGGCCAGGTTCACCGGCGTGCCGTCACGCGCGCCGTCGAGGTCCACGACGTGGAGTGCACGGGCTCCATCGCTGACCCAGCGCTGCGCCGCGTCGAGCGGGTCCTCGTCGTACACCGTACTGGCGCCGAAATCGCCCTGGGCGAGCCGCACCGCCGCACCGCCGAGGATGTCGATCGCGGGCAGCAGGATCATGCGCTGGCGGCCGTCGGTCGAGCCGCCGAGGCTGCGCGGTCGCACAGGCGCAGGAAGTTCGCGAGCATTCGCAGGCCGAAGGCCGAGGACTTCTCGGGGTGGAATTGCACGCCGAACACCAGCCCGCGGCCGACGATCGTGGCGAACCGCTCGCCGTACTCGGTCGTCCCGAGCAGGTCGCCGGGATCGCTCGGGCGGGCGGCCAGCGAATGCACGTGGTAGAAGGGGCAGCCGGCGGCGGGAAGCCCGGCGATCAGGGGCGAGCTGCGGTGAAACGAAACCTCGTTCCAGCCGATGTGCGGAGTCCTCAAGCCGCCGGTCGCAAGGCCGCTGACCGATCCCGCCAGCAGCCCCAGACCTCGGGTTTGCTGGAGCTCGTCCGAGCGCTCGAACAGCAGCTGCATCCCCAGGCAGATGCCGAGCAGCGGGACTCGATCGGCTACCAGGCCGGCGATCAAGTCAGGGAGCCCGAGCTCGTGCAGGTTGCGCATCGCCAGGGGAAACGCACCGACCCCCGGTAGCACCAGGCCATCGGCGCGGCGCAGCTGCTCGTGGTCGTTGGTGATCTCTGCTCGCGCGCCCACGTGCTCGAGCGCCTTCTGCACCGAGCGCCGATTGCCCATCCCGTAGTC
>JAFAZB010000522.1 GCA_019240015.1 Solirubrobacterales bacterium | reverse complement strand
CGGAGATCCTGCGGCGCCTCGGTCCGCCCGCAGAGGTGTCCCCGATCCCGGCGCCAGCCCCGCCGCCGCGTGGCGCTGAGCCGCCGGCGCCGACCCTCAACGGGACGACCCCGGACGGGGACCTGGTGACGCTCGACTTCGGTGGCGGCGCAGGCGCCCCGACGCTGCTTGCTTTCCTGACCACCGGCTGCGGCAGCTGCGCCGGTTTCTGGGAAACGCTCGGCGAGCGCCGGCTCGCGACGATGCCACAGACGGTGATCGTCACCCACGAGGCGGATCGGGAAAGCCCCGCCCGCCTGCGCTCGCTCGCGCCGGCGGACGTCCCGGTGGTGATGTCCTCCCACGCCTGGGAGGACTACCAGGTGCCCGCGGCCCCGTATTTCGTGCTCGTCGACGGCTCGGTGCGAGGCGAGGGGGTCGCGACCACCTGGCAGGCGCTCGCCTCGCTGGTTCGCGACGCGATCGAAGACCAGCAACACGCGCAGGCGCCGGCGTCCGGCGGGCCGCAGCGAGCCCGGCAGATCGATCAGACGCTGGCCGCGGCCGGCATCGGCCCGGGCGACCCGAGCCTCTACCCGGGGCGTGACTGAGCTCCTGCTGCTCGGCTGCGCGGTCGCCGCGGTGGCGGCGATCAGAGCCGCCTGGTCGCCCTGAGGCGAGTCGATGCTGGCGAGCATCACCCCGCTCGGCGAGCGGGGCCGGCATCGACATTGGGGGAGCACGGTGGCTTTCTTCGTCGCCGGGTCAGCCGGCGCCGGCGCTCTGGCGGGAGCGGCGCTGGGCCTCGCCGGGAAGCTCGTGCTGCCGGCCTCGCTGGGCGCGGCGGGGCGGCTCGCGGTGCTGGCGTTGGCGCTGCTGGCGGCGGTGGCGCTCGACTCGGCTCCCGCCCGCGTCCCGGGTCCCCGTCGCCAGGTCGACGAACGGTGGCTCGATCGGTACCGCGGCTGGGTCTATGGGCTCGGCTACGGCGCGCAGCTGGGGCTGGGGGTGACCACGGTCATCACCAGCGCGGCGACCTACGCCGCGCTGGTCGCGGCGCTGCTGGCGGGAAGCGCGCTCGGCGGGGCGGCGATCCTCGGCTGCTACGGCGCGATCCGGGGATTGACGCTGCTGGGCGCCGCCCGCGTCCGGACCCCGCGCCAGCTGCTGGAGCTCCATGCACGCCTCGCCCGTGGTCGGCAGCGCTCCGCCCGCTGCGGGGCGCTGCTGATGGCCGTCGTCTGCGCGCTCGCGGTCGCTGGGAGCGTCGGTTGATCCTGGAGGCTCACGGGATCCGCGTGGAGCTCCCGCGGAAGTGGAGCGGCAGGTTGTTCAGCCCCGCCCCCGGGCTCGCCACGCTTCATGCCGGCGACTTCCCGCTCGCGCTGAGCGACGGTCAGTTCGGCGATCGCAGCACCTCGTCGATGCCGGCCCAGGCCACGTTCATCGCCTTGACCGAATACCGGCCCGGCGCCGGGCTCGAGCCGGGCGGCGGGTTGTTCAGCCCCAAGCGGATCCCGCTGCCGCTCGACCCCGCGAGCTTCGCGCCGGATCGGCTCGCCCATCCGCGCCCCGGTCAGGCCGGGACGCAGCACTTCTTCAGCGCCGCGGGCCGGCCGTTCTGCCTCTACGTGGTGGTGGCGGGCGGGCGCTCCCCGCGCCGGCGCCAGCTCGTCGTGCTGGACCACGTGCTCGGCTCGGTGTCGATTGGCCCGCGCCGGTGAGCGAGCCGTCTAGCGCCGACGCCGACCCCGCGGGCGCCGTCGACCGCCGGGTGTTCCTCGCCGGCCTCGCCGGCTATGGCCTGACCTTCGCGGGGGGCGCGGGAGCGGCGGTCTCGCTGAGCCGCCGCCGGCCCCGCGGTTCGCGATTGATCGCGGGCCTCAGGCAGGCGGTTCGGGGCCCGGTGATCGAGCCCGGTCAGTCCGGGTTCCTTGCCGCCGCGCACGTCTACAACGAGCGCTTTGACGACGTGCTGCCGCTCGCCGTGGCGCGCCCCCTGGACGCCGCGGATGTGCGCAGCGCGGTCCGCTGGGCGGCGGCCCACGACGTGCCGCCGCGCGCCAGGTCCGGGGGCCACAGCTACGCGGGCTACTCCACGCTGGCCGGCGGAATCGTGCTGGACCTCCGGTACCTGAGCCAGGTCGGCTTCGACCGGCGCGCCGGGATCGCCACGCTCGGGGGGGGCGCCCAGCTGATCGACGTCTACGCCGGGCTCGCCGCCCACGGCGTCACGATCCCCGCCGGCTCGTGTCCGTCGGTCGGGGTCGCCGGTCATGCGCTCGGCGGGGGGATGGGGCTGGCCGGCCGCGCCCTCGGTCTGACCACCGACAATCTGTTCGCCGCCGAGCTTGCGACCGCCGACGGCAGGCTGCAACGGGTCGACCGCCACAGCGACCCGGAGCTGCTGTGGGCGCTACGGGGCGCGGGCGGGGGGAACTTCGGCGTCGTCACCGAGCTCGAGTTTCACGCCCACCGCCTGCCTCGCGCCTGCGCCTGGTTCTCGGTCGCGTGGCCGTGGGCGAGCGCCGGCGACGCGCTCGACGCCTGGCAGCACTGGGCTCCGCACGCCCGCGAGCAGCTGACCTCGGTTTTTCATCTGGAAACCGGCGCGGAGCGGCCGCGGGTGCTGGTTGCCGGCCAGTACCTCGGCCCCGCCGGCGAGCTTGCGCGGCTGCTCGAGCCGCTCGCGGGAGCTGGTCCCGCGACGGTGCGCGCGGGCGATCAGGACTACTTCGACCTTCAGGTCCGCTGGGCCGGACCCGCATGCAGCGCGCAGTCGCTGCAGGGCTGCCACACGGTCGGCACCCGGCCGGGCGGGACGCTCCCGCGGGAGAGCTTCCGCGCCAAGTCCGACTATGTGTCCCGGCCGCTGTCGCCGACCGGGCGGGAGCTCCTCGTCGCCGCGGTGGCGGCCAGGCAGGGCCAGCCCGGCTCGGGCTCGATCCTGTTCGATTCTTACGGCGGCGCGATCAACCGCGTGGCGCCTGATGCGACCGCGTTCGTGCATCGCGAGGCGTTGTTCTGCATCCAGTATCTGGACTACGGAGGCGGTCCCTCGTGGCTGCGCGGGGTGCATGCCGCGATGCGCGGGCACGTCTCCGGGATGGCTTACCAGAACTACATCGACCCCGAGCTCGGAGACTGGCAGCATGCCTACTACGGCGCCAACTATCCACGCCTGCTGGCGATCCGGCGGCGGGTCGATCCCGACCACCGGTTCAACTTCCCGCAGGCGATCGGCCGCTAGGGGCGGGAGCCGCGCCTGACGGCGTCGGCGGTGGGGGCCGGCGTCGGCGGGGGGCCCGGGAGCAGCTGGCCCTGATATACGGCCGCGTCGCTTGCGGGTGCCGTCACGCACGGGGTGAGGTTGAACCGCGCGCGAGAGATGTATGTAGCCCGCACCTGGCTCGCCACCGCAACGCCCCCGGCGAGCGCCGCGGCCGTGACGCGCACCGTGATCGTGAACGGGACCAGCTCGCCGTGCTTGTAGTCGCGCTTGCCGCAGCGCAGCGGGGCGTCGAAGCTGCCGCCGCCGGCGTAATAGGCGGGACCACGGCGGCGCAAGATCAGCTTGTCCTGCCCCGAGGCGCGGGCGCGGAGCAACACCAGCGAGTTGCAGACGCTGATCCGGCAGCGTGGAATGAACGCCCAGGTCCGCGCGACCCGCTCACCGACGTGCTCGCCGCTGACGTTGTTGGCCGTGGTCACCCTCCCTGAGAGCAGGAAGGTGCCCTCGAGTCGCGCCGCGTTTGGCGGAGGCGGCGGTGGAGGAAGGATCGCGTCGGCGCGCGCTTGGCTCAGCGCCGGCGTCAGGATCGTCGCGCCGGAAGCCAGCCATACAGCCGCGGCGCGGCAGGGGCGCCGAGAACCGAGCAGACCGGGCTCCACGCGCGCATTCTCACACGCGGCGCGCCAGCTCCACCAGCAAACGCACGCCGAAGCCCGTACCGCCCCGATCGAAGTAGGGCCTGCGCACGTCGAACGCGGTGCCCGCGATATCCAGGTGGGCCCAGGGCACCCCGTCCACGAACCGCGCCAGAAACTGCGCCCCGATGCTCGCGGTCGCCTCGCGACGCTCGTTCACGTTGGCGAGCTGCGCGTAGCGCCCCTTGATCATCTCGTCGTAGTCGGGGTGCAGCGGGAGCCGCCACACGAGCTCGCCGGTGCTGGCCCCGCACTGCTCCACCTGCTGCGCCCAGGAATCGTCGTTGGCCATCAGGCCGGCGTACGTCGAGCCAAGCGCGACCACCACCCCGCCGGTCAGCGTCGCCACGTCGACGATCCGCTCGCAGCCCTCGCGCTGCGCGTGGCAGAGGCAGTCCGCCAGCACGAGCCGGCCTTCGGCGTCGGTGTTGTTGACCTCGATCGTGGTCCCGTCCAGCGCCCGCACGATGTCGCCCGGCCTGACGGCGCCGCCGCCGAGGTGGTTCTCGGTCGCGCCGACGACCCCGAGCACCCGGGCTGGAACTTGAAGCTCCGCCAGCGCGGCGAGCGCTTCGATCACCGCGGCGCCGCCGCACATGTCGAACTTCATCTCGTGCATCTTGGCGGCGGATTTCAGCGACACGCCGCCGGTGTCGAACGTCACCGCCTTGCCGACCAGCGCCAGCCTCGGCGCCTGCGCGGCAGCGCCGTCGTACTCGAGCTGGATCAGCCGCGCGCCCTGCTCGGACCCCTGCGCGACCGCCGCGAACGCGCCCATCCCCGCCTGGCGGATCCGCGCTTCATCCATCACCGTGACCCTGAGCCGATCTAAGCGGTCTCCGAGCTGCTCGGCGTAGGTCGCGAGCGCCGCGGGCGTGAGGTCGTTGGCGGGCGCGTTGGCGAGGTCCCGGGCGCGATTCTGGGCCTGGCCGAGCACCGTCGCTCGCGTGACCACGGCCTCGAGCTCGTGGTGGGCGCTGACGATCAGCCGCTGCACCCCGGCGTCTGCCTCGGGGTCGGCCCGGTAGCGCTCGAAGCGGTACGCGTGCAGCAGCGTCCCGAGCACCAGACCCTCGACGATCTCCTCGCCGACGTGGTGGGGAACCTCCCAGCACAGCGCGCTGGTTCCCAGCTCACGGGCGCGAGCACCGGCGAGTGCAGCCGCCACCCGAGCCCGCTCTGGGTCGAAGGCGGCCCGCGCCCCCAGCCCGACCAGCAGGAAGCGGCGGCCCTCTGCGTGGGTCATGGCGATCCGCTCGAAGCTCGCACGCGCCTCGCCGGATGAAAGCAGCGCGGATAGCGCTCCCCCGGGCAGATCGTGGGCGACCTCCTCGCCCTCGAACACTCCCACGACGATCGTGTCGGCCCCGGTGGCGAGCGGGCTCGCGGTCGTGGCCTGCGTCAGCACGGCGCGGCACGTTACTAGCATTGACGCGCCCCCCAACGATCACGAGACAAGGCCCGCGATGCCCAAGACGGTGATCCTCTCTGCAGCCCGCACGCCGATCGGCAAGCTCGGTGGCGGGCTCTCGCCGCTCGACGCAACCGAGCTCGGAGCCCGCGCGATCGAGGCCGCGCTCGAGCGCGCGGAGGTGGCTCCGGGTCAGGTGGAGCACGTCGTGATGGGTCAGGTGATCCAGGCGGGCCAGGGCCAGATCCCCTCGCGCCAGGCGCAGGTCAAGGCGGGCATCCCGAATCAGGTCTCCTCGGAGACGATCAACAAGGTGTGTGCGTCCGGGATCCGGGCCGCCGGGCTGCTAGACGCGGCGATTCGAGCGGGCGACGTCGAGATCGCCGTGGGCGGCGGCATGGAGTCGATGTCGAACGCCCCGTACATGCTCAAGCAGGCCCGGTTCGGGCTGCGGATGGGAGACGGGGTGGCGATCGACGCGATGATCAACGACGGACTGACCAACCCCTTCTCCGGTAAGCACATGGCGCACGAGGCCAGCGAGGTCGCCGCCGAGCTGGAGCTGACCAGGCCCGACATGGACCGCTGGGCGCTGCGCTCGCATCAGCTCGCGGTCAAGGCGACCGACGAGGGTCGCCTGCCCGAGGAGATCGTGCCGGTCACGGTGAAGGGCAAGAACGGCGAGGCGCTGGTCGAGGTCGACGAAGGGCCGCGGCGCGAAGCGAGCCTCGAGGCGCTGGCCAAGCTGCCGCCGATCTTCATGAAGGACGGGACGCACACCGCCGGTAACTCACCTGGCGTCAACGACGGCGCGGGGGCACTGGTGCTGGCGAGCGACGCGTGGGCCAAGCGCAACGGCAAGCGAGCCCTCGCCACGATCGTGGCTCAGGCACAGGTCGCCGACGATTTCCCGTACCTGGCGCGCACAGCCGCCAAGGCAGCGGAACGCGCGCTCGACAAAGCCGGGCTGAAGGCCACCGAGATCGACTTGTGGGAGATCAACGAAGCGTTTGCATCGGTGACGCTCAACTCGCTGCGGTTGCTGGAGATCGACGAGCACCGAGTGAACGTCAACGGTGGCGCGGTCGCATTGGGACACCCGATCGGCGCCTCGGGCGCGCGGATCCTCGGGGCGCTGGTGCTCGAGCTCGGACGCCGTGGCGGTGGCCTCGGCTGCGCCGCGATCTGCTCCGGCGGAGGACAGGGCGACGCCGTGATCGTCGAGGTAGATGGCGGCTGAGCGATCTTCCCCAGCCGCCGCGACCGACCCCTCGGCCGCCGCCTTCTTCGATCTCGACCGCACCCTGATGGAGGGCTCTTCGGCGTTCCAATTCGGCCGCGCGGCCAACAAGGCCGGCTTGCTGGGCCGGCGGCAGCTGCTCGCCGACGCTTGGGCCAACCTGCGGTTTCGACTGCGTGGCGCAAGCGACCAGGACACCCAGGCGCTGCGAGACCGGATCTCGCGCTCGCTGCAGGGAACCCGGGTGCGAGACCTGGAACGGCTCGGCGCCGACGTGCTGGCGGGCGTGCTGCCTCGGATCTATCCGCAGATGCTCGCGCTCGCGCATCAGCATCAGGACGCCGGCAGGAGCGTTTACATCGTCACCGCCGCCTCGCGCGAGCTCGCCGAGATCCTGGCCAGGGTGCTGGCGCTGGACGGCGCGATCGGGTCGCAGTTCTCCGAAGTGCGCGACGGCGTGTTCACCGGCCGACCGACGGGCCTGTTCATCTACGGGACCGAGAAAGCGCTCGCGATCGAGCAGCTGGCCCGCCGAAGGAACATCGACCTTGCCAGCTCCTACGCGTACTCCGACTCGGCCTCGGATTTGCCGATGCTGCGAGTGGTGGGCAAGCCGGTCGTCGTCAACCCCGACAAGGAGCTGGCCAGGATCGCTCGCGCGGAGGGCTGGGACGTGCTGCGCTTCGAGCGCCTGGGGCGGCGACTGAAGACGGCCGGGGGACTCGCCGGCGCCGCGATCGCGGGCGGCGTGGGCAGCGCAGCAATCGTCGCCCGGGGCCGCGGCCGGGGACGCCGCGGCCGCGTCGCGCTCAGGCTTCGGTGAGTGCAGTAACTCCGCAGACGTAGACTTCGCGCGATGGCCACCCGCCCACGGCTCAGCGAGATCGAGCGCTGGGAACGCGAGACTTTCGGCAGGATCCCGGAGCGTGATGCTCCGTTTTCGACGATTTCGGGTGAGCCGGTGAAGCCGTTGTATGGGGTGGGAGATTTGCCGGTGGATTTGGAGGAGGCGGTTGGGTTGCCGGGCGAGTTTCCGTTCACGCGGGGGGTGTACGGCTCGATGTATCGGGGTCGTTTGTGGACGATGCGCCAGTTCGCGGGGTTCGGTACCGCGCAGGAGACCAACCGGCGTTTTCGGTATTTGCTCGAGCATGGGCAGACTGGGCTCTCGACGGCGTTTGACATGCCGTCGTTGATGGGTCACGACTCTGACGATTTGCGCTCGTTGGGTGAGGTGGGGCGGGAGGGGGTGGCGGTCGACACGGTTTTGGACATGGAGGCGTTGTTTGCGGGGATCCCGCTTGATCGGGTGAGCGTGTCGATGACGATCAACGCGCCCGCGCCGATCATGCTGGCGTTCTATGTGGTGGCGGCGGAGCGTCGGGGGATCGGGCCTGAGCGGTTGGCGGGCACGATCCAGACCGACATCCTGAAGGAGTACATCGCGCAGAAGGAGTGGTGCTTTCCGGTCGATCCGGCGATGCGGCTCGTCACCGACATGATCGAGTGGTGCGCGGGGCGGATGCCGCGCTGGCATCCGATCAGCATCTCGGGCTATCACATCCGGGAGGCGGGGTCGACCGCCGCGCAGGAGCTGGCGTTCACGCTCAAGGACGGGCTGACCTAT
Organism: Solirubrobacterales bacterium; assembly: GCA_019240015.1. Lineage (GTDB taxonomy): Bacteria > Actinomycetota > Thermoleophilia > Solirubrobacterales > Solirubrobacteraceae > Palsa-465. Next base: position 5,648 of record JAFAZB010000522.1, on the reverse strand, counting down.
GTCGAGCAGGCGCTCGCGCGCGGGCTCCAGGTCGATTCCTTCGCGCCGCGGCTGTCATTTTTCTTCAACGCGCATATCGATTTCTTTGAGGAGATCGCCAAGTACCGCGCGGCGCGGCGGATCTGGGCGCGAGAGCTGCGCGAAACTTTCGGCGCGCGTGATCAGCGCTCGCTGCTGATGCGCTTTCACACCCAGACCGCGGGGGTCTCGCTGACCGCCCAGCAGCCGCTGAACAACATCGTGCGGACCGCGATCGAGGCGCTCGCCGGGGTGCTCGGCGGCACCCAATCGCTGCATACCAACTCGTTCGATGAGGCGCTCGCGCTGCCGACCGAGCAGGCCGTCCGGGTTGCGCTGCGCACCCAGCAGATCATCGCCGAGGAAACCGGCGTCACCAACACGATCGACCCGCTCGGCGGCTCCTACTTCATCGAAGCGCTCACCGACCGCCTCGAGGCGCAAGCCTACGAGTACTTCGCCAAGATCGACCAGCTCGGCGGCATGGTCCAGGCAGTCAAGCAGGGATACCCACAGCGCGAGATCGCCGACGCCGCATTCCGCTACCAACAAGAGCTCGAGTCCGGCCTGCGCAAACTCGTCGGCGTCAACTCCTACACCGAGGGTTCCGAGCAGCCGACGCCGATCCTGCGCATCGACCCGGCGTTCGAAACCGACCAGGTCGAGCGGGTCCGGGAGGCGCGCGCGCGGCGTGACGGCCCGGCGGCCGAGGCGGCGCTTGCGGGGCTGGCCGCCGCGGCACGCGAGCCGCGCGAGAACCTGATGCCCTTCCTGCTCGACGCCGCCCGTGCGCACGCCACCGAGGGTGAGATCGTGCGCTCGCTCCAGGGCGTGTTCGGGTCATACACCGAGTCACCGGCCTTCTGAGGATGACCGCACGGCAGAAGAAGATCCGCGTGGTGGTCGCCAAACCTGGGCTCGACGGACACGACCGAGGAGCCAAGATCATCGCGCGTGCGCTTCGCGACGCGGGGATGGAGGTGATCTACACCGGCCTTCACCAGACCCCGGAGCAGATCGTCGAGACCGTGATCCAAGAGGACGCCGACGCCGTCGGGCTCTCGATCCTCTCCGGCGCGCACATGACGCTCGTGCCCCGCATCATGCAGCTGCTCGCAGAACAAGGCGCGGACGACGTGGTCGTGACCCTCGGCGGGACGATCCCGAGCGACGACATCGCCGAGCTCAAGCAACTCGGCGTCGCCGAGGTCTTCACACCCGGCGCCCCAACCCAGCAAGCGATCGACTTCATTCGCGGGGCGGTGCGGGCATAGCGAGACCGCGGCCGGCGCGGGCCGCCCGCCGCCGGAACCGATTGACTCGTCAGTCAACACGGTATAGTCCGGCTCGATTCAAGGAGATTTAGGAGGCTTCAGTTGAAGATTTGCGTCCTGGTCAAAGAGGTCCCGGATGCCGCGGTCGAGAAGCGGATCAACCCCTCGACGGGGCGGATGGACCGCTCGGGGGAGAAGAACCTGAACCCCTATGACACGCACGCCATCGAGGCTGCGATGCAGATACGTGAGGGGGGCGTGGCCGAGGTCGAGGAGATCGTCGCGGTGACGATGGGCCCCGAGTCGGCGGTCCGGGCGCTGCACAAGGCTGTGTCGCTGGGAGCCGACCGCTCCGTGCACCTGTCCGATGACGGGCTCGCCGGATCGGATGTGGCGGCCACCGGATACGCGCTGTCGAAGGCGCTCCAGAAGGAGCAGCCGGACCTGGTGCTGCTGGGCCAACAGTCCGACGACGGCGAGTGCTACACGATCGGCGCGGTCGTCGCCGACCACCTGCAGATGCCCTCGCTCACGCAGGTGATCAAGCTTGACGTGCAGGACGGCGGACTCCGCTGCGAGCGCCAGGCTGAATATGGCTACGACACCGTCCAGGTCGAGCTGCCCGCGGTGATCTCCGTCGGCGACGCGATCAACGAGCCGCGCTACCCATCGCTGAAAGCGATCATGGGCGCACGCAAGAAGCCACTCGAGAGCGTCGCGGCGGGCGACGTCGGAATCGACGCTGCGCTCGTGGGCGCGGACGGATCGCGCGTGCAGTGCGGCGAGTTCCATGACCCGCCCGCGAAGGAGGCCGGGCAGATCATCGAGGACGAGGACACCGACGAGACGGTCGAGAAGATCATCGCGTGGCTCGACGAAAGGAAGCTGATCTGAGTGGCAGACGTTCTGACATACGTCCTGCACTACGAGGGCCAGTTCAACAAGAACTCGCTGGGAGCAGTGTCCGAGGGCGCCACGCGGGCGTCCGAGATCGGCGGCGAGTGTCACGCGCTGGTCCTGGGCGGCGAGGACCTCAGCGATCAGCTGTGTCAGTCGCTGGGCACCTACGGCGCGAGCAAGGTGTTCCGCGCCCGCGGCCCGGAGGGACTGGCGCAGCCCGTCGTCGACGCGATGGCCAAGGCGATCGACGAGCACGGTCACTCCTATGCCCTGTTCGGCGGCGGGCTGTTGGGCTTTGAGATCGGTGCTGGACTCGCCGCACGCAAGCAGGCCGGGGTGACAATGGAGGTCACCGCGATTCGGACGCAGGATGGGGAGCTGCTCGCCGAACGACCGATCCTCCAGGACTCCAAGATCTCGGTGTCTCGGTACCGAGGCGAGCTGGGGATCATCATCGGACGGATCAACGCGTTCGAGATCGTCTCCCGCGACGGGGGCTCGGCAGAGGTGATCGACCTCGACGTGGAGTACTCGCCCTGGTCTGGCAAGGCGACGATGGTGCAGCGCGGCGAGCAGCGCGGCGCCGATGTCGACATCGAGGGTGCCGACATCCTGGTCGCCGGCGGCCGGGGCCTCGGCAAGCCAGAGGGCTTTGAGCTGTGCGAGCTGCTCGCCGGCGCGTTCGGAGGCAATACCGCGGTGGCGGCGACGCGAGCCGTGGTTGACGCGGGCTGGTACCCGTACGCGGCGCAGATCGGTCAGACCGGCAAGACCGTCTCTCCGAAGCTGTACCTGGCCGCCGGCATCTCGGGCGCGATCCAGCACAAGGTTGGCATGCAGTCCTCGGAGAACATCGTCGCGATCAACAAGGACGCCGGCGCGCCGATCTTCGAGTTCTCCGACCTGGGGATCGTCGGCGATCTGAACAAGATCCTGCCCAAGCTGACCGAGGCGATCAAGTCCCGGAAGGGCTCCTAGGCCGATGGCAGCCGGCAGCAACGGCGGCGGCCCCGTCGCGCCGAGCGAGTTCGCCCCGCCGGTCGACTCGACCGGTGAGTTCATCAAGCGTGAGCTCGAAGCCGACGACGAGCGGATCGAGGTCGGCGTGGCGATCGTGGGGGGCGGTCCAGCCGGTTTGGCGTGCGCCAACAGGCTGCTCGCGCTGCTCGCCGATGAGCCAGAGCTGATGGAACGGCTGGGCGAGGTCCCGGTGGCCGTGGTCGAGAAGGGAAAGGCCTGCGGAGCCCACAACCTGAGCGGCGCGATGATGCGTCCCTCGGGACTCCAGCAGCTGTTCCCCGATCTGGAGCCGTCCGACTGGCCCACCTACGGGACCGTCGAGAAGGACGCGGTCTACTGGATGCTCAGCCGGAACCGTGCGCTGCCGCTGAAGCCGACGCCGCCGCCGTTCCGAAACCACGGCAACTACATGGTCAGCGTCGCCGAGTTGTCGCGGTGGCTCGCCGGCAAGGCCGAGGAGGCCGGCGCCTACATCCTGACCGAGACCAGCGCGCAGCAGCTGCTGGTGGAGGATGGGGCGGTGCGGGGCATTCGCTCGGGCGACAAAGGACGGGGCAAGGAAGGCGAGACGCTTGGCAACTTCGAGCCTGGCTCCGACGTGACCGCTCGCGCGACGGTGCTGGCGGAGGGAACCTGGGGGCACCTCACCGGCGCTGCGATCCGAGAGTTCGACCTGGCACAGGCGCGGGAGCCGCAGGTCTGGGCGTTGGGCGTCAAGGAGGTGTGGGAGGTCCCCAAGCCGCTCGAGCGCGTGATCCACACGCTTGGCTGGCCGCTTCGCTACGGCGCGAAGTGGCACGAGTTCGGGGGCTCCTGGATCTATCCGATGGGATCAGATCGGGTCTCGATCGGGTTCGTGGTCGGCCTCGACTACACCGACGCAACCCTCTCGGGCCACGATCTGCTCCAGCAGTTCAAGACCTCCAAGCTGGTGCGGGGGATTCTGGAGGGCGGCAAGCGCGTGGCCTGGGGCGCGAAGGCGATCCCCGAGGGCGGCTATTGGGCGATGCCCAAGCTCTCGGCGCCAGGAGTCGTGATCTGCGGCGACAGCGCGGGGATGGTCAACGTGCCGATCCTCAAGGGCATCCACTATGCGATCCATTCCGGGATCCTCGCCGCCGAGACGATCTTCGAGACGCTCAAGGCCGGCGGCTCCGACCTGTCCTCCTACGACCGCCGGGTCGAGGACTCGGTGATCGGACGGGAGCTCTACCAGTCGCGCAACATGAAGCAGCCGTTCGGCAAGGGGTTTTTCCTCGGCGGGGCGATCACCAACGCGATGGTGATCAGCAAGGGCCGCTTCCCGGGAGGGCGTTGGGAGAACCACCGCGACGCCGACTCGCCGATGACGCTCGGCGGCAAGAAGGACGCCTATCCAAAGCCCGACGGCAAGTACATCTTCGACAAGCTCTCCTCCGTGTTCGTGTCCGGCAACGCCACGCGCGACGATGCACCCAACCACATCCGGCTGCGCCGCAACGTGCCGCGGGAGATCGCTGAGACCTGGCGCTGGATGTGCCCGGCGGGCGTCTACGAGATCCCGGACGACGCTCCGGCCTCGGGATCGGTCGACGTGATCGTGAACTACACCAACTGCGTGCAGTGCGGCGCGATCACCGCCAAGGGGGGCCGTCTGACGCCGCCAGAGGGAGGCGACGGTCCCCTCTATACGATCACCTGACTGCGCAACGTGCGGAAACTTCTCGCCGGGCGGCTTGTTAGAACCGGCATGAGACCCGCGCCGATCGCGGCAGCCGTCACGCTGGCAGCGACCGTGCTCGCGGCCGGCGCGCCGAGCGCCGCCGGAGATCAGCCCTCCGCCGCGCTCCGGGCGCTCGTCTGCCAGCGCGCGCTCGATCCCCCCGCGCGCGCGATCTCGATCCAGGCCGTGATGCGGCCGCTGGCTGGGACCAGGCGGCTCGAGCTGCGCTTCCAGCTGCTCGTGCAACGAGCGGGGTCGCACGACTGGGCGCCGATCCGCGGGGGCGATCTCGGAGCGTGGCTCTCGCCGGCCAACCCCAGCCTCGGCCAGCTGCCCGGAGACGTCTGGAAGCTCAGCCATCCGGTCGTCGACCTGGCGGGGCCCGCGAGCTACCGGTTCCGGGTCAGCTTCCGGTGGCTCGGCTCGGGGCACCGTGTGCTTGGCGATGCGGTGCGGCTCAGCGCCCGTTGCTGGCAGCCGGAGCTGCGCCCGGACGTGTTCGTGGGCGCGATCGCGGTCAAGCCGGTCGCCGGCCAGCCCGCGAGAGACGAGTACACGGCCACGATCGGCAACGCCGGGGCCACCGCCTCCGGACCGTTCGAGGTGCTGTTCGTTCCCGCCGGGAACCTGCCCCCGCCGACGGCCCGAGACGTGCCGACGCTCGCGTCGCACGCCTCGATCCAGGAAACCTTCGTGGGACCGAGCTGTGTGACGGGGAGCGCCCCCACGATCAT
>JAFAZB010000397.1 GCA_019240015.1 Solirubrobacterales bacterium | reverse complement strand
CGCCCTGACGAATTGATTGCCGCCACAGTTGGGGCACTCGGGGAGCTCGTCGACCGCGTCGAGCGAGACCGGGTAGTCGCAATCGGTGCAGCGGAACGTCCCGGTCCCCGCAACGTTGCCCGACATCCAAGCTTTCATGGGACCATTCTCCTCGTTACAGCCGCAGGCCCCCGTCCCCCGCGCCTGCAAACTAGCCGCCGTGTCTAATCTGGCGCCGGAAATCATAGCCCGAACGTCAAAGGCTTGGTAAAGCCCGTGAGAAGAAATGGACGGGTTCCGAGACGGACTTTGCGAGTGTCCTCACGCGGCAGTTACACCGGAAAAAGGTTGTTGGCACGCGTACGCGGGCGGGCTTGCACGCGCCGCCATGCTCACCGGGTAGCGTTTGCGCGATCGTGTGATGTCGACCGATCCTGCTGACAGAGACACGGGACGACCGCGCGGACGCTGGCCGGTTTCGCTAGTGGCCGTAGTGCTGGTGGTCGGGTTGCTGGTCACCGGTGCGCTGACCGTGGTCTCCTCCGCGCTCTACACCCGTAACGAGCGACGGCTGCTCGGTCTGCGGGCTCGGGACGTGGGCACCGTGTTGACGGCGGCGCTGCCTTCGATTCAGACGCCCTTGGCCTCCGCCGCCGCGCTGGCGGACGCGACCGGAGGAGATATGCAGAAGTTCAAGCGGTTTGTCGCCCCGTACGTCGGGCAGGGGGGCGCCGCGCCATTCGTGTCGGTGTCGCTGTGGCGCGTCAGCGATCCTGCCCAGGGCCCGGTGGCCGTCGTCGGCGCCGCGCCCGTGCTCGCGGCCTCGATGGGGCGAGCGCCGGCGTTTCTCGCGCAGGCGTCCAAGGCGTCGGGCCTGTCCGTGATCGGCTTCTTGCGATCGCCGCCGCTGCGCCTCGGATACGGGTTCACCGGGACCGCTCCCGGACCGTTTGCCGCCTACGGGGAGAGCGCGCTCCCGCCCGATCGGTACGCGCCGACTCAGCACAACTCGGCATTCAGTGACCTGGCCTTTGCGCTCTATCTCGGCGCTTCGAGCAAGCCGGCGGATCTGCTCGTCGCAAGCCTCAGGCATCTGCCGCTGACCGGGCGACGCACGACGATCAGGGTGCCGTTCGGGAGCGCCTCCGTGACCGTGACGGTCGCCGCGCGGGGGCCGCTCGGGGGCTCTCTCCCAGAGCGGCTCCCCTGGGCGATCGCGATTGTCGGGACGCTGCTGACGCTCGGCGCGGCGCTGCTGACGCTGCGGTTGATCGATCGCGGCCGGACCGCGGAGCGGTTCGCCGACCGCCTCGAGGAGATCGCCGAGGAGAACCGCCGCCTCTACGCCGAGCAGCGCGGGATCGCGCAGACGCTGCAACACGCGCTCCTGCCCGAGTCGCTGCCCCAGTTGCCGGGCGTGCAGGCCGGCGCCCGCTACCTCCCCGGCGTGGACGGGGTGGACATCGGCGGCGATTGGTATGACCTGATCGCGCTCCAGGAACGGCGGCTGCTGCTGGTGGTGGGCGACGTATCGGGCCGGGGCCTCAAAGCCGCCGCGACGATGGCCTCGTTGCGGTTCGCGATTCACGCTTACGCCGCGCAGGGAGACTCGCCGGCGACGCTGCTCGCGAAGCTGTCGAGGCTCGTCAACATCGAGACCGACCGGCAGCTGGCGACCGTGCTGTGTGCGCTGATCGATATCGACGCGCGTGAGGTGAGCGTCACGAGCGCTGGTCACTTGCCGCCGCTGCTGATCAGCAACGGGCGCAGCGAGTTCGTCGAGGGCGAGCCTGGGCTACCGGTCGGAGTCGATCGCCACGTCTCCTATTCCTCGATGACCGTCCCAGCGCCGGCGGGCGCTACGCTGCTGGCGTTCACCGACGGGCTGGTGGAGCGGCGGGGCGAGAACATCGACGTCGGCCTCGAGCGACTGCGCACCGAGGTCGGATCAAGCGAGGCGACGCTCGAGGAGCTGCTGACCCGACTGGTCGGCGACCTCCGAGATGACGCTGCCGAGGACGACACCGCGATTGCCGGGATCCGATGGATGAGCTAGACGCAGCGGCGGAGAACGAGCTGACCTTCGAGCTCGCCAGGGACGGCGACGGCTCGCCGTTGGTGATCCTCGGGGGCGATCTCGACATCAGCAACGCGGAGGAGCTCCAAACCAAGGTGGAGCCGGTCATCGGAGGCTCGCCTGAACGGCTGATCGTCGACGTCAGCGGGCTGCGGTTCGCGGACAGCTCGGCGATTGCGCTGTTCGTGAGATGGGCCAACCTGGTGCGCCAGGTGGAGCTCCGCGAGCCTTCGCCGCTGCTCCGTCGCCTGATCGAGCGGATGGGACTGGCGAACAGATTGCAGATGACGCCATGAAGCGATCCCGAACTTTCGAGCATTCTCCGCAGTCGGTTGCCGCGGCCCGGCGATTTGCGACCGAGACTTTGCGCGGCATGCCCAAGGACGTCGTCGAGGCGGCCGAGCTGATGGTCTCGGAGCTCGCCACGAACTGCGTGCGCCATACCGACAGCGGGTTTCTGCTGACGATCGAGAACGCCGGCGGCGAGATCCGGATCGAGGCAACGGACGCCGGCCGCGGTGAACCGACGATGCGATCGCCCAAGGTCACCGATCCGACGGGGCGCGGACTACAGATCATCGACATGCTCGCGACCACCTGGGGGGTGCTGCAGCGCACCGGTTCCGGAAAGACGGTGTGGTTCACGATCGCGGCCACGGGCCCAACGAAGGCCGTGACCGCTCAGCGCTGAGCTGACGTATAGGCCGGTCCGCGGCTGGGTATTCCCCGGCCCATGACCAACTTCGGCTACACCATGATGTGCGAGCAGGCAAGGCCCGATCAGCTGGTCCGCGACGTGCAGTCGGCGGAGCAGGCGGGCTTCGATTTCTCCGTCATCAGCGATCACTACCAGCCCTGGCTGTCCGAGCAGGGACATTCCGGCTACGCTTGGTCGATCCTCGGCGCCGCGTCGCAGGCGACCGAGCGGATCGGGCTGATGAGCTTCGTGACCTGCCCGATCATGCGCTACCACCCGGCGGTCGTGGCGCAGAAGGCCGCCACCGTGCAGCTCCTCTCGGGCAATCGCTTCCGACTCGGCCTGGGGGCGGGCGAGAACCTCAACGAGCACGTGGTCGGGATGCGCTGGCCGTCGGTCGGGCTGCGCCACGAGATGCTCCGCGAGGCGGTCGAGATCATCGGCGCGCTGTTCGATGCCGACGGCGGGACGGTCAACTACCGCGGCCGCTATTTCGACGTCGAGACGGCCAAGCTGTGGGACCTCCCCGACGAGCGGGTCCCGATCGGGATCGCCGTGTCGGGCGAGGACTCCTGCCAGCTGGCCGGCGCCAGGGCCGACGTGATGGTCGCCGTCGAGCCCGAGGCCGAGCTCGTCGAGATGTTCGATCGCGCCGGCGGCCAGGGCAAGCCCAAGGTGGGGCAGGTCGCCCTCTGCTACGACGGCGACCGTGACGCCGCGATCGCGCGAGCCCACGAGCAGTTTCGATGGTTCGGCCTCGGTTGGAAGGTCAACGCCGATCTCCCCAACCCCGATTCGTTCGAGTCGGCGACCCAGTTCGTGACGCCGGAGCAGGTTGCGCAGGCGCTGTCGTGCGGACCCGATCTCGACGAGCACGTGGAGGCGATCAAGCCGTTCATCGACGCCGGATTCGACGAAGTCGCGCTGGTCCAGATCGGCGCCGACCAGCAAGAGGAGTTCATCGGCTGGGCGGAGCGCGAGCTGCTGCCGGCGTTGCGCTCGCTCTAGATGATTCAGCCGCGGTTGCGCTGATCCACGATCCGGATCGTGTGTCCCAGCTCGGGCCCGCGGAGCAGCCGCGAGTACCGCGG
>JAFAZB010000369.1 GCA_019240015.1 Solirubrobacterales bacterium | reverse complement strand
GGTCCAGGCGCCGGCGCCCGATCACGTCGCCGCCGGGCGGCGGCATGTGTGCGTGACCGAAACGAGCGAGCAGCGGCCCCGCGAGCAGGAACGACGCCCTGATCCGCTCCGCGAGCTCGCGGTCGACGTCCGTGCGCTGAACGGTGGAGGAGTCGATCAGGATCTCGCTCGGGGCCAGCCAGCTGACCCTCGCGCCGAGTGTCTCCAGCAGCAGCACCATCGCCTCGACATCGCTGTTGCGAGGCACGTTGCGAAGTACCACCTCGTCATCGCTCAGTAGGCAGGCCGCCAGAATCGGCAAGGCGCCGTTTTTGTTACCGGCGGCCTCGATCGTGCCGGACAGCGGCACCCCGCCTTCGATCACGAACTTCTCCATGGGTATCTGCCCGGCCTGTCCGCTTGGCTGGCCGGGCGCCCGTAGCGTAGCTGGTGAGACAGATGCGGGAGCCCGGGAGGCAGTGTTTCCGGGCCCTCGCGCCGCCGCCGGCCCGGATCCGGAGGTCGTTGCGGGGGTCCCCGTGGCGGGCGACGCGGCGTCGGCGGGGGCCGTCGTGGGGGCCCCGGGCGCGGGCGACGCGGTCCGCACGCCGGCCGCTGTTCCGGCTCTCGCCTGTGGCCGCGAGCACTGGGCTAGGGTTGGGTCCATGCAACTGGAGATTTCGCGTGAGGAGGCCTGGAACCTGCTTTGCGAGTGGACCGAGTCAGACTCGCTGCGACGCCACATGCTGGCCGTCGAGGCGGCGATGCGGGCCTACGCCCCGCGATTCGGTGGCGACACCGAGCTCTGGGGCCTGGCGGGGCTGCTCCACGACCTCGACTACGAGCGATATCCCAACCTCGAGGACGGCCATCCGCGCCACGCACTGCGTGAGCTCGAGGCGCGGGGCTATCCCCCCGAGCTGGTGCGGGCGGTCGCCTCGCATGCCGACTTCATGGGAGTGCCGCGCGAGCACCCGATGGAGAAGGCGCTGTATGCGGTCGACGAGCTGTCCGGGTTCATCCTCGCGTGCGCCTACGTGCGCCCCGAGGGGCTGGTTGGCATGACGCCCAAGTCGGTCAGGAAGAAGCTCAAGCAGCCGAGCTTCGCCGCGGCCGTGAACCGCGAAGAGCTGCGCGAGGGTGCCGAGCAGCTCGGGATCGAGTTCGACGAGCACCTCCAAATCGTGATCGGCGCGCTCGCCGAGCGCGGCGAGGAGCTGATGCCGAGGGGAGCCTCCGGCGATGGCTGAGCAGATCACGATCGCGGTTCTGGAGGGAGATCAGACCGGACAGGAGCTGCTGGAAGAGGCGCTGCGCGTGCTCGACCCGTCGCTGCTATCGCTCGAGATCGAGCTCCAGCGCTTCGACCTCTCGCTGGAGAACCGTCGCGAGACCTCCAACCAGGTGGTGAGCGACGCGGCGGAGGCGATGCGTGAGGCGGGACTCGGCCTGAAAGCCGCGACCATCACCCCCGAAGGAGCGGACGATGTCGGATCGCCGAACCGGATCCTGCGGGAGGAGGTGGACGGGAAGGTGATCGTCAGAACCGGTCGCCGGCTGCCCGGGATCACGCCGTTTGGCGGCGTGCATCACCCGATCTCGATCGTCCGGATGGCGGTCGGGGACGCCTACGGCGCCGAGCAGTGGCGCGAGGGCGAGAAGGGCGCGACCTCGGAGGTCGCCTACCGCAAGGAGCGGATCACGCGCGCGACCTGCCGAGCCGTCGCCGAATACGCCTTTCGCACCGCCGAGTCGGTCGACGCCCGCGTGTATGGCGGCCCCAAGTGGACCGTCTCCCCCGTCTACGAGGGAATGCTCAAGGAGGAGCTCGATGCGGCATCCGAGCGCCATCCCGACGTGACCTATCAGCCTGTGCTGATCGACGCGACCTACGCCGGGCTGATCACGGGCGCGGCCGAAGCACCGCTCGTGATCCCAGCGCTGAACCGTGACGGCGATTGCCTGTCCGATCTGGTGCTGCCGATGTTCGGCTCGATCGCCGGGGCCGAGTCGGTGCTGCTCGCGTTCGACGAGAACTACGACACGACCGTCGCCATGGCCGAGGCACCGCACGGCACCGCCCCGGGGCTTCAGGGAAGGGACCTCGCGAACCCGCTCGCGATGATCCTCGCCTGCGCCGCGGTCCTACGCCACGCGGCTGAGAAACATGGCCAGGACGCGGAGCACGCCGCACAGGCGATCCACGACGCAGTGCTCGAGACAGTCGCTTCCGGGACCAAGACGACCGACCTGGGCGGACACGCGGGAACCACCGAGTTCACCTCGGCCGTGGTGGAGCGGGTGCAGAAGGCGCTCGAGACGGGCTCCTCGAGCGATTCTGAGGGGTGAGAAGACCCCGCTCGCGGGGAAGCCTTCCGTCCGAGGACCCTCGTACCCTTACGAACATATGTTCCAGTCTTCCGCTAAGCGCTTGCGAGCCTGGTTGACGCTCGTAGACGACGTGCTCGCCGATCCGCTCCCCGATCACGTGGCCGACGCGCGCGCGCATCCGCACCGGCGCCCCTTGCGCTGGCAGCGCGGCCGCCGGCCCGGCACCGTCCCGGCCCGCCCGGCGGTGTGCCTGTCCCCCGTGCGCCCGGCCCGGGTCCGCGAGCCCACGCAGCACGATCGAGCACCGCGCTGAGCAGCGCCGCTGCGGCGGTCCGGCGGGGCGCATGTCGCCGTCCTGCCTCCGATCCTATGCTCCGAGGAAATGACCCTTCAGCGGCTGGACAACGTTCTCATCGTGGTCGACGACCTCGAGGCCGCCAAGGCTTTCTTCGCCGAACTCGGCATGGAGCTGGAAGGCGAGACGACAGTCGAGGGGCCTTGGGTGGACAGCACCGTGGGGCTCAACGGTGTCCGTGCCGACATCACCATGATGCGGGCCCCCGACGGCCACGGCCGGGTTGAGCTGACGAGGTTCCACACGCCGCCGGCGGTCAGAGCCGAGCCTGACAACGCGCCGGCGAACACGCTGGGCATACGGCGCATCATGTTCGCTGTCGAGGACATCGACGACCTCGTCGCGCGCCTGCGCAGCCACGGTGCCGAGCTCCTGGGAGAGATCGCACAGTACGAGGACATCTACCGGCTGTGCTTCGTGCGTGGCCCTGCGGGGATCATCATCGGCCTGGCCGAGCAGCTCGGCTGAAACCTGCATTCGCCATTGGCCCCGCGGCCGTGTGCGGCCGCCGGACGCGATGGGACTGCGCGACCGGGTGCCGACGCCGGACGCACTGGCGATCGGTCGCTTGGTGGCGTGGGCCCGCGCCGCCCGCGAGCTCGCTCAGCGCGCGCCGCGCGGACGCTCACCCCAGCGCGAGTCCGAGCAGCGCGACGACGCCACTAGGTTCCCCGTTCGTGGTGCTCGAGCCGGCGGTGAGCAGCCCGAAGATCACCGCAAGGAAGGTGCCCAGCCCGAGCACCAGGCAGATCACCAGCAGCACCAGGACCTGAGGGTTCGCTTTCAAGAAGGGCCAGATATCGCGCATGTAAGCGCACTGGCGGAGCAGACGGGTCGTCTGCCGCCTCGCTGCGGCGGGGGCACCGCGAGGAGCGAGGGGCACTCGCCCGCGTCCACCCCGGGCGCGGGCGCGAGAAGACCTGGACACACCTAGAAAAACCGGCGGCGACCTACTCTCCCAGGCCCTTGCGGGCCAAGTACCATCGGCGCTGAGGGGCTTAACGGCTCTGTTCGGAATGGGAAGAGGTGTTTCCCCCTCGCCATAGCCACCGGAAACTGTTAGAGACCGCCTCTCCGGGACCTTCAAAACTACACAGTGCCAATGCACGGATATCAAAATCCGTCAAGCCCTCGACCCATTAGTACCGGTCTCCTACGGATGTCACCATCCTTCCAGATCCGGCCTATCAACCTGGTG
>JAFAZB010000329.1 GCA_019240015.1 Solirubrobacterales bacterium | reverse complement strand
GGCATCGATGCGCGTGCCAACCTCCGTATAGCCGAGCGACTCGAGCATGCCCTTGATCCGCTCGGAGTCGTGGGCGTTCATCTGGCAGCCGAAGGTCGTCAGGTGATAGGTGCGCATCGCCGCCCAAGGGTAGCCCGCGAAGGCCCGTCGCTCGCTGGACACGTGGAGCCGGAGCGGATCGCCCGCTACTTGGCCGGCTGTGGGGCCGGGCGCGATTCTGGTGACTCAGTCGCGACGACGGCGGCAAAGCTGCGTTCGAGATCATCCATGACTCGCGGGTCGCGCAACGTCGTCACATCCCCTGGGTCGAGCCCGTAGGCCACATTGCGCAAGAGCCGTCGCATGATCTTTCCCGACCGCGTCTTGGCCAGGTCGACCGCCCAGACGATCCGCCGCGGCACCGCAGCCTCACCGAGCCGCTCGAGCACCACTTCGCGGATCTCCTGCTCCAGCTGCGGGGATCCCTGCGTATCGCCGACGAGGGTCACGAAGGCGCACGCGATCTGCCCGCGTTCCCGGTCCCGCAGCCCGATCACTCCCGCCTCGGCGACTTTGGGATGGGCAACGATGGCCGACTCGATCCGGGCACTCGGCAGGCGCTCGCTGCCAACGGTGATCACGTCGTCGACCCGGCCCTCGATCCAGAAGTGACCGTCGGCGTCGACCCGCGCGGCGTCGCCCACGTAGTACGCGGGCTCGGCGAATCGCCCGAAGTAGCTGCGGTCATCGAAGCGGCCGAAGTAGGTCTGCCGGTAGCGCTCGTTCTCCTTGTAGAGAGTGCGAAGCATCGAGGGCCAAGGTCGCCTGAGCACGAGCGCGCCCTGCTCCCCGAGCACTGGATCGCCATCGTCATCGAGCACCTCGGGCAGAATCGCGGGCAGCGGGCGGCCTGCCGCCCCGGGCTTGGTGGCTACGACCCCGGGCAGCGGCGCGATCAGCATGGCCCCGGTCTCGGTTTGCCACCAGGTGTCGACGATCGGGCAGCGGCCGCCGCCGATCACGGTCCGGTACCACAGCCAGGCCTTGGGGTTGATCGGCTCGCCTACGGTGCCCAGCAGGCGCAGCGAGGACAGGTCGTAGCCCGCCGGGAGCTCGGCTCCCCAGCTGATGAACGACCGGATGATCGTGGGGGCGGTATAGAGAACGGTGACTCGGCTGCGTTCCACGAGCTCCCACCAGATCGCTCGGTGAGGGTGATCCGGCGGCCCCTCGTACATCATGCTGGTGACCCCGTTCATCAACGGGCCATACGTTGAGTAGGAGTGGCCTGTGACCCAGCCGGCGTCGGCGGTGCACCAGAACACGTCGCTCTCCGGCTTGAGGTCGAAGACGTACTTCGAGGTCCAGTGCACACCCGTCAGGTAGCCGCCGGTGCTGTGCACGACGACCTTCGGCTTACCCGTGGAGCCAGAGGTATAGAGGAGAAACAGTGGGTGCTCGGCGTCCAGCGACTCGGGCGGGCAGCTGCCCCCGCCGGCCGCCACCGCCTCGTCCCACCACAGGTCGCGGCCCGGCCGCATCGGGCAGCTCGCCTCGCGGTGGCGGCGGACGATCACGGTCTCGAGCGAGGCGAGCTCGTCCAGCACGGGGTCGATCTCCTGCTTGACCGCGCGGGTCGCGTCGCGTTGGAGGGCGCCGTCGACGGTGATCAGCCCCACGGCCTCCGAGTAGCTGAGCTGCTGGTGCAGCGTCTGTGGCGAGGAGCCGAGGAACACGACGTTGTGTGGAGCACCGATCCGGGCGCACGCCAACATCGCCGCGACCACCTCCGGCACCATCGGCATGTAGATCGCGACGACATCCCCGGCGCCGATGCCCCGCGCCCGCAAGCCTGCCGCCAGCGCCTCCGCCTCGTGCAGGAGCTCGGCGTACGTGACCGCTCGCTCCTCCCCAAGCTGTCCATGCCAGTGGTAGGCGACCCGCTCGCCACGGCCCGCCAGTACGTGACGGTCCAGGCAGTTGTAGGAGGCGTTCAGCCGCCCACCGAGGAACCAGCGGTAGTTCGGAGCGTCTGATTGGTCGAGCACGGTATGCCATGGGGCGATCCAGTCGAGCAGCTCCCCGGCTTGGCGAGCCCACCAGCCTTCGTAGTCGCGCTCGGCCTCCTCGTACACGGACTCGTCGGTGATCAGTGCCTGGGCTCGGAACTCGGCCGAGGGCTCGAAGGACTCCACCGCGAGCAGCCGCTGGAGCTCGCGTTCGAGTGCGACGCCGAGGAGGGGAGCCTGACGCGCAGCGAGCTTGCTCATGCCGCCGCCTGTGCCCGGACGCCGTCTGCCGCCACCCACGCCCGGAACTCGTCGGCCGGCAACGGCCGAGCGTAGTAGTAACCCTGCGCCGCATCGCATCCCAGCCGGGCCGCGAACCTGACCAGCGTCTCCGTTTCGACACCCTCGGCCACGACCCGTAGACCGAGCGCGTGTCCGAGGGAGACTACCGACCGGACGATCGCCGTGGTCGCGGGGCGATCGCTCTCGCGCACGAATCCACGGTCGATCTTCAGCTCGCTGACCGGCAACTGGTCGAGCAGACCGAGCGAGGAGTAGCCGGTTCCGAAATCGTCGAGGCTGACCGATACACCGAGCTGAGCGAGCTCCCGAAGGCCCACGATCACCTGCGTCTGGTTGCGGATCAGCGAGCTCTCGGTGATCTCGACTGTGAGGTGGGTGCCGTCGACGCCCGTGCGCTCGAGCGCGCCCTCGACGATGTCGGGGAAGTCGGAATGGCTGATGTCGGGGGTGGTGACGTTGACGGCCACGTCGAGGTCCAAGCCGTCATCGAGCCAGCGCCTGCACTCCTGCAGCGCGTCAGCGAGCACCAGCGGGGTGATCTCGCGGATCAGGCCGGTCGCCTCCGCCAGCGGGATGAACTCCGCGGGCGGCACGTAGCTTCCGTCCGGCTGCTGCCAGCGCACGAGCGCCTCGGCGCCGGTGACCCGGCCGGCCTTGAGGTCGATCTTCGGCTGATAGTGCAGGACGAGCCGATGTTCGGCAATCGCCTGTCGCAGACTCTGCACCAACACGGCTCGCGTCTGGCGGTGGCCTGCCTGCTGCTGGTAGAGCTCGATGCCCGAGTACTTACGCTTGGCCTCGTACATCGCGGCGTCCGCGTTACGGAGCACGACCTCCGTGCTCCGACCGTGATCGGGGAACAGCGCCACGCCGATGCTCGAGCCAACGCTCACTTCGATCCCGCCGAGCGTGATCGGCGCTCCCACGGCGTCTGCGATCCGCTGGGCCGCGGCGAGCGCGGAGTGCTGCGAGACGCTGCTGGTCAGAGCCACGGCGAACTCGTCGCCGCCTAGCCGGGCCACGATGTCGCCGTCGCGGACGGTGTTCCGCAGGCGGCTGGCGACCTCGGCCAGCAGCCGATCGCCGTGATCGTGGCCCAGGCCGTCGTTGATGTCCTTGAAGCCATCGAGGTCGACCAGCAGGACACCCACCCGATTGCGCTCGCGCCGCGCGACTGCGAGCGCCGAGCCGGTGTGCTCGTAGAACAAGCTGCGATTGCCAAGGCCGGTGAGAAAGTCGTGATGCGCACGGTGCTGGAGCTCCACCTGGTGAGCGCGCTCGAGCTCGCGCAAACGCGCCGCCTCGAGCACCAGGCCACCCTCGAGACCAAGCTGTGAGCAGAGCTCCAGCGCCCGCTCGCTCCAGAGGCGCGGTTCCACCGAGCCGCACACGAGCACGCCGCTACCGTCCTTGTAGCCGACGAGCGGAACCACCACGCCGGCGGCGAGGCCGAGCTCGCGAAGCAGCCGCTCGGCGGGGCCGTGCTCGTCGGCGACATCGACGATCGCCAGCGGACCGATCGGTTCCTCCGCCACGGGGGACTCGATCCTCCGCGGCTCGTGTCCCTCGAGCGCGGGCTCCGCCGCGGCGCGACCGATCTCGCACAGCGTGCCTGGCTCGACCGGAAGGCAGACCAGGGCCACCCCGCCCTCTACGGCCTCCCGCGCGATCGAAGCCAGACGCTGGGCCATCTGGGCCACGTCCGGGCTTGCCAAACCGTGCTTGAGCAGCTCGCGTACCGATTCCCCGGCCGCCAGCCGTACTTCGCGCTCGGTGGCCTGCTGGGTACGACGGACGATCTCCCCCAGCAGTGACCCGAAGGCGGTGATAACCCGAATCTCGTCGCTGCGGAAGGACCGCCGAACGCTCGAGTCGAGGACCAGCACGCCAACCGGCGGCGAGGCCAACGGCACGGCCATCGCCGATTGGATGCCAAAGGCCTCTGCCCACCCGACCCCCAATTTCGGGTCGTGCCCGTGGGTGGCTCGCACCGGCTTGCCGGAGGCGAATGCCGACTCCACCATCGGCGGCAGCTCGTGCGCTTGGCGCAGCCGTGCCCACGCATCGGTCTCCTTGTGACCGTCGCTGAAGGTCGCCATTCGCGGGACGAGCCGGTCGCCGATCTGCAAGAACACGCTGGCCCGGTTCACCTCGAGCTCGCGCGCGAGACGGGTGCACACCATGTACAGCAGGTCGCCGAGCGAGCCGGAATGGGCTCCCGCGGCCTCGATCACCTCGAGCAGCAGCTCGGCCTGGGTCCGCCCTCGCTCAGCCGCCTGCCAGGCCAGCAGCGGCGCGGCGCAGTCGCTCAGCTGGGAGAGCGCGGCCACGTCCTCGGACGGAGCCGGCTCGACGGTCATCATTCCGAGCGGCTGGCCATGGAGCAGCAGCGGCTCGCAAGCGATCGAGTCGCCGACCAGGTCCTCGGCCAGCTCCCACGCCACGTCGCGCAGTCGCTCGCG